>JBLMXD010000022.1:0-11769 GCA_050257575.1 Alphaproteobacteria bacterium
AACTGACAGTTGTCTGTTCGGCGCTGATCGGAGCCGGGCTGGGCTTTTTATGGTTCAACTGCTATCCGGCCAAAGTCTTCATGGGCGACACCGGGTCGCTGGCCATCGGCGGCATGCTCGGCGTTGTGGCAATCTGTTGTAAACAGGAGCTGTTGTTGGTCGTAGTCGGTGGCGTTTTCGTGATCGAGGCCGTCTCGGTGATTCTGCAAGTGCTGAGTTTCAAACTCACCGGCAAGCGGTTCTTCGCGATGTCCCCGCTTCACCATCACTTTGAGCTGACCGGCTGGAAAGAAACGACCGTGATTGTTCGTTTCTGGATCCTTTCAATCATTTTCGCTCTCCTCGGGCTGGCCACCCTGAAACTGCGATGAAGAACGGACGCTACAAGAATCAAAAAGTCGCCGTGCTTGGCGCCGGGCTGAGCGGGAGCGCGGCGGCGCTGTTGCTCGCAGCGGAAGGCGCGCAGGTCACTGTGCTCGACAGCGCCGACGAGACGACTCTGCTGAAATCTACGTTGGAAAATCTGCGGACACACAGCATTGAAGTGATTTGCGGACCCGAGGCAGATAAGCATTCGACGCATTACCAATGGGCGGTTTTAAGTCCCGGCATCGATCCGCTTTCCTCTTTGGCGCGCAATTTTCTTTCCCGCGAAATCGACATGATTGGCGAACTCGAGTTGGGCTGGCGTTCTTGCGAAATTCCGGTGATCGCCATTACCGGCACGAACGGCAAAACCACTACCACAGAACTGCTCGCTCAAATGCTGAATGCCTGCGGGCAGCGAACAATCGCATGCGGAAACATCGGTAAACCGCTTTCCGAAGTCGTGCGAGAGCATCAGCCCCTCGACGTCCTCACCGTTGAAGTGAGTTCGTTTCAGCTCGAAACAATCCGCACCTTTCGTCCATCGATCAGTCTCTGGCTCAACTTCGCCCCGGATCATCTCGATCGCTATCGCTCCGTGTCGGAGTATCGCGCGGCAAAGATGCACATTTTCGACAACCAGACCGAGCAGGACGTGGCCATCGTCAACGTTGTGGAATCGCTGCCGAAGCTTCGGCCCCGTCGAATTACATTTAGCGCCTACTCCAATCGAGCCGATTTCCGGCTAGCAGATGGCGCGATTGTCTACCAAAACGAGCCGGTTTTGCGTTTGTCTGATACGAAACTGCGCGGCCTGCACAATATCGAGAACCTCATGGCAGCACTCGCTACTGGTGTTGCACGCGGATTGACCTTCACGCAAATGGCGCCTGCGCTTCGCCAGTACGAACCTCGCCCGCACCGGTGCGAATTTGTGCGCGAAATCCATGGAGTCGAATACGTGAACGATTCGAAGGCGACGAACCTGGACGCACTTGAAAAGGCCCTGGCCGCTCAAACGAAGCCGGTGGTCCTCATTGCCGGCGGTAAGGACAAAGGATTCACCTTCGATCCATTGCGCTCTCTGGTAGAAGACAAGGTTAAATCGGCCGTTCTGATCGGCGAAATGGCCAATAGCATCAAGGACTCCTGGAACGGCGCCGTCCCGTGCGAGATTGCTGCTTCGCTCGCTGACGCGGTCGAACGCGCCTGCGGTCTCGCCAGCCCGGGTGACGTTGTACTTTTTTCTCCAGGCACATCGTCTTTCGACATGTTCAAAAGTTACGTCGACCGCGGCGACCAATTCCGTGCGCTGGTGCAAACGCTGCCGTCATGAAAACAATAAAACTCCCGCGCCTTTTCAAGATGAAGAAAATGCAGGCAGCAACTGCACGTCGTGCCTCGGCTGCATCCGCGGGAATGGAGTTTGAAGGCATTCCCGAGCCAAACATGAAATTGTCCCGGGCATTGCTGATCGTTCTGCTTTTGCACGTTGTTGCCGTGTCCGGGATCATAGCGTTCAACGCAATCAAGACGCGGGAGAATTCATTCGTGCCGGAGAATCCGGAGCAAACCAAAAACACCCCAACCACTAAAGAAGACACCACGAATCACCCGGTTCCTGCCAAAGCTCCAGTCGTCGCACCCAAAAAGGAAACTCCACGACAGGATGAGGCGAAATCTTCTCATTCAACTGCCAGCGAACAGCACACCAAGACGCCTTCGTCTTCAGGAAAAACCTACATTGTCAAAAAGGGCGATAATCCCGTTACGATCGCCAGGAAATTGAAAGTCTCCTACAACGATCTGATGGCGCTGAATCACATTGAAGACGCCCGTAAACTGCGGATCGGACAGAAACTGCAGGTTCCTGAATCGGCGAATTCGAAAGGCGCGACAGCAAAATCTTCAAAAAAGAGGAAGAAATCGAAATGAACTGCGCAATCGGGAAACCAATGTGGAATCGCGTCGCCTTCCACAGCTTGGACGCAGGGCAAAATCAACGTCTATCACTTTATGCGTCGTAAAAGCGCCTACATCCTGTTTTTGGCAGTGCTTGGACTGCTCGTCATCGGCATCGTGATGCTTTTCAGTACCAGCGCGTACGCACGCGACAGCCACGGCGACGTTTATTTCTTCATCAAACGCCAGGCGGTTTGGGTCGGCATCGGATTGGCGGGATGCATTTTTGCAGCACTGATGAACTACCATTTCTGGCAAAAAACCTGGTGGCTGTGGTTTGGTCTGGCGCTTGGCGCTCTGGCACTCTGTTACATTCCACACATCGGAATGCGTATCAATGGATCGCGGCGATGGGTCGGGTACGGTCCCATTACCTTTCAGCCCTCCGAACTGGCAAAGATAGCGACAATTTTGTTTCTTGCTGCCTGGTTTGCGCGCCGTGAAAAAACCGACGGCAACTTCTTGTGGGAATTCATCCTCCCGCTGGCGATCGTCACTATTCCCGCCGCACTCGTGCTCGGTGAAGTCGATCTTGGAACGACTGCATTGATTGGAGCAACGACGTTTGTTGTGATGTTCGTCGCCGGCGTAAACCCGCTATGGCTGGGAGGGTTGGCATTCGCGGGCCTGGGCGGGTTGTTAATTGTCGCGACGCAAATCTCGGAGCGAATGGGGCGGCTCTCCGCTTTTCTTCATCCGCAGAACTACAAAGACGACGCCGGGCTGCAGCAGATGCAGGCGCTTATCGCCTGGGGCAGCGGCGGAATGGAGGGCCTTGGATTGGGCAATGGTCGGCAGAAAATGCTCTATCTACCTTATGCCCACACTGATTTTATTTTCCCAATCATTGGCGAAGAACTCGGTCTGCGGTTCAGTCTGTTGGTGGTTTTCCTTTTTATCGTGATAATCGTTTGCGGCATCATGATTGCCCTCCACGCTCGTGATCGTTTTGGACTTCTCCTCGGGTGCGGGATCATTTCGCTCCTCGCGCTGCAAGCGGCGGTCAACATCGGCGTTACGACTTCGCTTTTGCCTAACAAAGGGTTGCCACTGCCATTTATCAGTTACGGAGGTTCGAATTTGGCAGCATGCATGTTCGGGATAGGTATATTGCTGAACATTTATCGCCAAGGCATTCTTGACCCGCCGCCGGTGAAACGCGCCGCAATGCACGCCAGGGTGACACCACGGATCTGATGAAGTCGTAACTCACTTTAACCTAAATGAATGCTGTAATCGCATGTGGAGGAACCGGTGGACACCTTTTCCCCGGCATTGCCGTGGCCGAAGTGCTGCAAAACCGCGGGCACGAAGTGATGCTTTTGATCTCCGAAAAAGACATTGACGCGGTGGCGCTTTCAGGCCGCACAAATTTTCAAGTTGAAAAATTGCCGACGGTGGGGCTGCCGTCGCCGTTTTCACCGGCGTTTTTTGGTTTTACCAAACGGTTTTACGAAAGCCTGTCCCGGTGCCGGTCTCTTTACCGCAAGTTCAAACCGCACGCGGTGCTCGGTATGGGCGGGTTTACTTCCACCGCGCCAGTGTTGGCCGGACGGATCCGCGGCATTGCGACTTTCATTCACGAATCAAACGCCGTCCCTGGCAAAGCAAACCGTTGGACTGCGCGCATGGTGAATGCGGTCATGCTGGGGTTTAAGGAATGCGCGCCGTTTTTCCCAAAAACTCGCACTGAAATCACGGGCACGCCGATTCGTACGGAGTTGGTGCATTTGGATCGTGCCGACGCGCGGCGTAAACTGGGATTACAGGAAGATCTTCCCACGCTGCTGGTGATGGGTGGCAGCCAGGGCGCCAGCGGAATTAATCAAGCGTTGATCAAGGCGCTGCCGTTCCTGCAAGGCGTGCCGCTACAGGTGATTCATTTGTCCGGCACGCGGGATGAACGCCTCGTTGCAGATAACTATCGTCGCGAAAATATCCCTGCTTACATCGGCGCGTTCCATCACCGAATGGAAGAGGTCTACAGCGCCTCCGACCTTGTTGTCGCACGTGCGGGCGCGGCTAGTCTGGCCGAGTTCGCCTCCTTTTCATTACCTGGCATCCTGATTCCGTTTCCCTATGCCACGGATGATCACCAGACGCGCAACGCAGAAATCTACGCTCGCGCCGATGCGGCAATTCTTTTTAGGCAGTCAGAAATCTCCGGTGAATCGCTCGCGCGCAAGATCCGCGAGCTAATGCAAAGCCCTCAACGGTTACAGCAAATGGCGGTGAATTGTGCGCGCCTCGCGCCGAAAGATGCAGCTGGCCTCGTGGCAACCACGATGGAAAAATACACGACTCATGAAGCTGGCGTCTAAAGCAAATGCCGCGCGCAGCAATCTCCCGTCCGATGAACTGCGCCATCGCGAACCGCTGGCCAATCTGACGCCATTTCTGACCAGCGAACGGCACCGGATTCATCTGGTCGGTGTGGCAGGAAGCGGTATGAGCGGGCTCGCCGGGCTTCTCATTGAGCTCGGACACACAGTCACCGGCTCCGACAAAACCAGCAGTACCGAGACCGATCGACTACAGCGGCTGGGATTGCAATTCAGCGATCAGCATCTACCGGAGCACGCAGAGACGGCGGAGATGGTGATTTTTTCGTCGGCAATCAAAGACAACAATCCAATCCTTCTCGCCGCTCGTGATGCCGGAAAGCCCTTAATTCGCCGGGCTGAAGCCGTGGCGGCAATCATGCAGGCCAAGCGCGGCATTGTGATTGCCGGAATGCATGGCAAGACGACCACATCCGCAATGATTGCACACGTTCTTCGTGAATGCGGATTGCATCCGTCCCATTATGTCGGCGCAGAAATTCCACTCCTCGGAACGAATGCGCATTGGGATCCGCGCGGCGAATATTTCGTCGCTGAAGGCGACGAAAGCGACGGGACACTGCGCTTTTTCCGTCCCGAACACACACTGATTCTGAACATTGAGGAAGAGCACCTCGATTTCTACAACGACTTAGCAGCGATCGAAAAAGTGTTCGCGCAATTGATCGATCAAACCAGTGGGACAGTTCTTTACAACGTGGATGATCCCAACACCGCGCGATTGTGCTCAAAACACAAACGCACGGTGTCGTACGGATTTTCTGAACATGCGGATTATCGTGGATGCGAGGTCGAGCTGCGAGATTTTGGTTCCTCCTTTTTTGTTTGCCAGCGTTCCGAAAAACTAGGGCGAGCGAGTCTGAATGTTCCAGGGGAACACAACGTGCATAACGCTCTTGGGGTCATCGCGCTTGCTTCCGAGCTTTCAATTCCGTTCGACAAAATCGCCGCATCGCTTCGAAGATTCGAACACGCGCGCCGCCGGTTTGAAATCAAATATGCAAGCGACCAGTTCCTGCTCGTAGACGATTATGCGCATCATCCCACCGAAATCCGTGCCACGCTCAGCACGGCGAAATCGATTGGCCAGCGGCGGCGGGTAACAATGTTTCAGCCGCATCGTTTTTCGCGAACCAAAGCACTGTCTCGTGAATTTGGCCGGGCTTTCGACGACGCGGACCGCGTGGTGATTACGGATGTCTATCCTGCCAGCGAAACCCCCATCCCCGGAATCAGCGGCGGGACGATAGCGGATGAAATCATGCGACATGGACATCGCGGCATCAGTTATCAGCCGCGTCTGGAATGGGTGCATAGGGACGTGGGAAACATGCTCGAGCCGGGCGACCTGATCCTGAGTTTGGGCGCGGGCAATATTCATGAACAACTGGAGATTCTTGCCGCCGATCTGGTCATTGCCGAGAAGCTAAAAGCAATCGTGGGCGAAGAAGGCTGCGTTCGCCTTTACGAACCGCTATCAAAACATACCACGCTGCGCGTTGGCGGTCCGGCACAGTTCTGGGTCGAGCCGCGGACCGAGCAAAGTTTTGCGGACCTGATTCGTTTTTGCAATGCCGAACACCTGCCCCTGTTCGCAATCGGACGCGGGTCGAATCTTCTTGTTCGCGACGGAGGGATTCGCGGGGTAGTCGTTCATCCGCATGGCGGCGATTTCGAAAGAATCGACGTCGAAGGCTGCGAAATTACTGCAGGCGCTGGCGTAAAGCTGCGGCAGGTTGCCTACGCGGCGCGCGCGGCAGGCCTCGGCGGACTGGAATGGATGGAGGGAATCCCGGGTGCAGTTGGAGGGGCGTTGCGGATGAACGCCGGCGCGATGGGGGCGCAAACTTTCGAACATGTAACGCGCATTCGTTACCTCGACAGCAAAGGAAAGCCGCACGTCAAAACTCGCGACGCGTTGGAAGTGTTTTATCGCCGGTTTCCATTGCTCGAAAACAATTTTGCGGTTTCGGCAACATTCCGTGGGCAACCCGCCGACCGCGCCGACATCGATCGCCGCTTGCGCGAATCACAGGAGAAACGGCGCACCACGCAACCAGTCGCCAAAAGTGCAGGCTGCATTTTCAAAAATCCTGCCAGCGTTCCAGCAGGCAAATTAGTGGATGAATTGGGGTTGAAGAACTCGCGCGTCGGAAGTGCACGCGTTTCTCAAGTGCACGGCAATTTCATCGTGAACGATGGCGATGCGACGGCAGCAGAAATACTGGAGTTAATTGACAACATCAAGGGAGCCGCAAGGAAAAAGCGCGGGATCGAATTGGAGACCGAAGTGAAAATTGTGGGAGAAACGGAATGAAAAAACAGGGGGAATCACCAGGGAGAATCGCGGTGCTAATGGGCGGTCCCGGGTCGGAACGGGAGGTTTCGCTTGCGACCGGGCGGGGTGTGGCGAAGGCGCTTCGCTCGATAGGCGCCGACGTGACTGAAATTGATGTCCGCAACGAAGATTTCCAATTGCCGGAGGGTGTCGACCTGGCGTTCATTACGATTCACGGAACCTTCGGCGAAGACGGCCAGATTCAAAGAATTCTGGAGCGCCGGGGAATTGCCTATACCGGTGATGGCGTCAGCGGAAGCGAGACCTCTTTCGACAAGATTCGTACAAAGGAAAAGTTCCGGGAACACGGAATACCCACTCCCCCATGGGAAATCATTCACCCGGGGCAGCAACCGACGATTCCGTTGCCGATCGTAGTGAAACCGCCGCGCGAAGGCTCAACGGTTGGCGTGATCATCGTGAAAGACAAAAGCGAGATCGAGTCCGCCATCGGAGAAGCCGCAAAATATGGTCGCGAATTATTGATAGAAAAATTTGTGTCCGGCCGGGAATTGACGATAGGTATCCTCGGTGACCAGGCTTTGCCCATTATCGAAATAATTCCCAAGGGCGGCTTCTACGACTTCAACAACAAGTATCCGTTTCTCAATCCGCAAGCTGGCGGTGGAGCGGAGCATGTCTGTCCGGCAAATATCGATGCCGAAAAAACAAAGGAGATTCAGGCCCTGGCACTTCGTGCGTTTCAGGCGGCTGGTCTCCAGGTGTACGGGCGTGTAGACGCGATTTTATCGGAGAATGGACAGGCCTCTATTCTAGAGATCAACACCATCCCCGGAATGACCGAGGCCAGTCTCCTGCCGGAGGCGGCAGCTGTGGCAGGCATCGGGTACGCCGATCTTTGCGCCAAAATCATCGCGCTTTCCCGTCTTCGCCAAGGCCGCGACGGAAGCACGCGCGCCAGAACGGAAAGCAAGAGATGAGCTTCAGCCAAGGCCGTTCCCGAGTTCGTAATCGGCGACTGTCCAACACGCGGCAGCGACGGCAGCAACATCTGCTGGATGTGAAAGTTCGCTCCCGCCGAGCGACCCAGTACCGGATTCGCAGCGCCATGAGTGTACTGTGGAAAGTAGTGGTTTTCGTAGCGCTGTGCATCGGCGTTTACAGCGGGGTGCGTTTGTCCGCAAAACGCCTTTTCTTCGAGAATCCAGATTATCAGGTCAAAACGATTGAATTGGAGACCGACGGCACCCTCCAGCGCGAGCAGGTGTTAAAAGCAGCCGGCCTGCACGAAGGTGAAAATATTTTTAGCGTTAACCTGGCGCAGGTCCGTGATCGCATACAACAGCTTCCCCAAGCCGATGACGTTGAGGTCGTGCGCAAGTTACCGGGCGAAATCGATATTCGTATTGTGGAGCGAAGACCTTTCGCCTGGATCACCAGTGACACAGAGATTACCGACCCGTTTACGTCGGACCATGCATTTCTGGTCGGCAGACGGGGCGTTTTGATGAAACAAAAGAAGCTGTTGCCTGAATATCTGGGGCTTCCCCTGATACTCGGATGCACGAGCGAATCGCTCGAACCGGGAAAGGTACTCGAATCCCCCGAGGCAAAGACAGCGCTTGAGTTGCTGAGTCTCACCGAACGCAGCGTGTTACAAACCCGGTTCCAAATCCGTGAAATCGACATTTCCAAAAGTTATTGCCTTGTGGTGACAGAAAAAAATCATGGCCGGGTCATGTTTGCACTGAGCGACCTCGAAGACCAACTGCGACGGCTGCAAGTGTTCCTTGATTACTGCGATAACACGAAGCAGGAACTGGGGACTTTGAACCTGGTGACGCAACGAAACATTCCCGTGACGTTCACCAGTCCGGCGGCAGCGGTGATCAACGACACAATCGAGCCCGCCGTGGAGCCGCGTATCATGAAGGCAATCCCGGTGCATGCGCCCGAAGCACGAACTCACACCGATCCAGGCGCACGGACACATGACTCCTCTCCGCAGAAATCGCGCACCAGTTCTGCGCCTGGCCCCAAACCAACGCACAACGAACAGAAAAAAGCCGAGCAAAAACATGGCCAACAATAATTTAATGATCGGTCTTGAGATCGGCACCTCGAAGATTTGCGTTGTAGTCGGAGAGGGCCGGCCCGACGGCACGCTCAAGATCCTTGGAGTAGGCCAGGCGCCGTCCCGCGGCGTGCGCAAGGGAGAAATCGTCGATTTTGAAACGGCCATGAAATGCGTACACGAAGCAGTTGTCGATGCCGAACAGAAGAGCGACGTCATGATCAAGAGCGTTTATGTCGCCATCGCCGGCTCACATCTGCAGAGCTTTAACAATCGCGGCTGCGTCATGCTGCCTGAAGACCGCGACGAAATTGATGAGCAGGATGTGGAGGACGTAAAGATCAATGCGCGCGAAGTTAGCATCCCGGCGCAAAACGCATTCCTCCACTCTGTCATTCAACATTATCAAGTGGATGGCCAGCAGGGCGTGCTGAACCCCGTCGGCATGCTCGGCCAGAAATTGGAAGCCGATTTTCACATTATCCACGGCGTGCGCACGCGGATTCAAAACACGATTCGATGCGTGAAAGAGCTGCCTCTTGATGTGGAGGACGTTGTATTTAGCGGACTCGCTTCTGCGCAGGTCGTGCTCACCCAGCACGAAAAGGACCTCGGCGCGCTCGTGATTGATATGGGCGGCGGAACGACCGATTACGTGTTGTACTCCGAGGGCGCGGTGCGACAAAGCGGATGTCTGGCCGTAGGCGGAGACCACATCACCAACGATATCTCCATGGGCCTCCGCATCCCAATGGCGCGCGCGGAGAAGCTAAAGACTGAAGAGGGCAGTTGTATCTTGGGAAATTGTCTCCCCGGCGAAATGATTCTGCTCAAGGACGATTCGGGATTTGCCGGGAAAGAAATCGAGCGCGAAACGCTGAACACGATCATTCATCTGCGCCTCCGGGAAGCGTTCGAACTACTCAAACGCCGACTGGAAGAAGAACCGTATCTCGGTTACCTGGGCGCCGGGATCTTTATTACCGGCGGCTGCAGTCTGTTGAGTGGGATCGACCACCTCGCAGCGGAAATCTTCGAAATTCCCGCGAACCTGACACACGCCCAGACGGCCTGGGGCGTAACCTCGGCCGTCGAAAACCCCCAGTTCTCAACGGCAATTGGCTTGGTGAAGTTCGCGCAAGTCATGCATGTCGACCGGCCTCCCCGCGGGTTTGGCCGAATTATTGGAAGACTTTTTAGTGGAAAGCGATGAATACGAACCAAATTCGGGTAGGGCGCGACCGCCGGACGCGCCGCGAACATTTGAACCCGGACGGCCCGGCGGTCCGTCCCCTAACATATGATTCAGCTTAACAAGAACTACAGTCTGCCGGAGCGCTTGGCGGAGTTTATTCCGATCAAAATCGTGAGCGTGGGCGGCGCTGGTTTAAACGCGCTCGATCGAATCGTGCTTGACGGGTTGGAGCGGGCCGATGTCGTGGCGATCAATACCGATGTGCAATCGCTGACAAGCTCAGTTGCGACGCGCAAAGTGCAACTGGGTCGCAGTGTGTCACGTGGCTTGGGCGCCGGTGGCGATCCGGAAGTCGGATATCAGGCAGCATTGGAATCCGCGGATGAACTTCGCGAAGCGTTGGCGGATTCGCGCGTCATTTTTATCTGCGCAGGCCTCGGGGGCGGCACCGGTTCGGGCGCGGCGCCTTACGTTGCACAGGCGGCTCGCGAATCAGGCGCACTAGTGATTGCGTTTGTGACTCTGCCATTCGCGTTCGAGGGCAAACGGAGGAATGCCCAGGCAAGAGAGGCGCTGGCGCGGCTTAGCGAGTTTACTCACGCCGTAGTCTGCTTTGAGAACGACCGAATGGGTGATTTGGCACCTCCGCAGGCGGGAATTCATCAGGCGTTCGCAATGGCGGACATTACCATCAGCCAGAGCGTTCGATCGATCGTTAACCTTATCCAGCGACCCGGACTCATTCGCATCGGCTTCGACGATTTGCTCGCAGCTTTGCGGAACCAGAACAGTCGCTGCTTGTTCGGCTACGGCGAAGCCGATTCGGACAATCGCGCGCATGATGCGCTTACTCAGGCGCTGAGAAATCCGCTGATGGATCGCGGAAAAATGTTGGCAGACGCGACACACGTTCTCGTGCAGGTGGCGGGCGGCCCGGGAATGACGCTGTCGGAGGTGGAAATCCTTATGCAGGAACTCGGCCGTCACGTTAACGATCAGACGCAGATCCTTTTTGGCGCCGTTGTGGATGGACGCTTGGGGGACCGCTTGGGCGTGACCATCATCAGTTCGCTCTCCGCAGAAGAGGAAGCAACTCTGCTGCAGACGCCTCCAGCACCGATTACCGCCTCGGTACCCTCGCCAGTTCGAGAGCCGTACCATTCCCCGCCAATGGAGCCGATAATCCAGGCCGAACAGCCGGTGCTCGAACCCACGCCTGTTGAGGAAACAGTTCCGTTGGAAGAGCTGGTCGCGGCTGAAGCGGAACCGATTGCTACACCTATTTCCATCGAGGCGCCCGTTACGGCGACTCACAACGGAGAGCCTGAGCACACCATGCTCCCGCCACACGACAAGTCGATCCCACCGAAGGCGGAAAAAGCATCACCCGAAAAAACACCGGCGTCGGCAAAGCAGGAAGTCCTGCAATTTGAGCCTGTCACACGCGGGCGGTTTGAAAAAAGCGAACCAACAATTATCGAGGGCGAAGACCTCGACGTCCCAACCTACCTGCGAAAACACATCAAAGTGA
>JBLMXD010000023.1:0-2935 GCA_050257575.1 Alphaproteobacteria bacterium
GATTTCGGCCCCGCCGCATTGCATGACTGCGCAATGCGTCTGCTCGGGGAAAGTATCGAGACACCAGGAGTTGAGAGAGCAAAACACCGTCCGTATGCTCCGAGCTTTTTCTCCCTACCAGATGGCAAAAAGCTTGCTTTGCTCGCGATCAGCGATGTTGACCGTTCGTCCGGGACTCAAATCGCCACCGCATTCGACCGAATGAAACTTGGGGCCGCGATTACGGATGCCAGGTCGCAAACGGATCTTGTAGTTTGCCTGGTTCACTGGGGAATCGAAAACGGCGAACAAATCACTGACGAACAACGCGAACTTGCCCGCTGGTTAATTGATCACGGCGTCGATATCGTAGTTGGCTCGCACCCGCACTGCGTTCAGCCGCTCGATTTTTATCACGGTCGACCAATCGCCTACTCGCTGGGTAATCTTGTCTTCGACGGTGCGCCGTCCGTCGCATCGTGGAATCGGGGCGCGTTACTTCAGGTCGGCTTAAACGAAGACGCAAAAATCTCATCCGCGACATTGCTCCCGATCATTCTTGACGATGGCCTGCCGCGGATGGACGTGTTCGCGGGGAGGAGCGGCCCGCATAACCTCTTCGTGCATTAGTGCGTGGAGTCGTGACGGTCAGCGAAAAGTGAACAGGGACGCGCGCGCGGCGAGCGCGCGCGTCCCTGCTTGTATCAAGGCGCGAATTGAATCTGTCCGCTGTAAGTGCCGGCGAACGTGTCGTCGCAACCCTCAGTTGGGCCAGTTTCATGACCTTGAAAGGTTCCGCGCCCATGCAGACCAGCGAGATCGCCGGTTCCTTGATCGACCACCCAATTTGCGGTGGCCGTGGGCGTGAAGGCGGTTCCTGCATAACTCAAGACCACCGTTCCCGATCGTCCCGAAACCGTGCCAGTGAAGGTACCGCTCCCATGGAAAGTGGCGGTGCCATCTGCGTAGATGACATCCCGCTCAAATCCTTGGTACGAGCCGTTGAACGTACCTGTAAAATTTTCTGTGATGAGGAGGGTGAGGATCAAATTCGGACCGGATTGGCGAACGTCAGTAATGACGTTGCAGTCGTCCCAATTCCCGCTTGCGGTCCCGGGCCTGTCGGCTAGTGCGCTGCCCGGCAATGCGAACGCCGCCGCCGAAATCGCCAGCACTAAAAAACTCTTCTGTAGGTGTTGTTTGATGTTTGGTCTGTTCATATTTGATTTCCAATCTCTTTGGTTGTGGTGGCCTTGCCTGATTCCTCTTCAGTGAGTAGCCATTTCGGGCCGTTCACGGATGTACAGCCGGAAATCTGGTGCGGGGTTACGCGGAAAGTTGGCTTCGCCGAGCTGACTCGCTAAAAGCGTTGAAGCGCTAACGGGGAGCGACTTTGTTCGCGTAATCCAAGTGGTCGGATTACTTCGGCGCCAGCGAGGCGAGGATTTTGTTGAAACGTGGATCGCCGCGCAGCGAATCCCAGTAAGGATGAAGTCGCAAATGCCCGTAGGTTAGAATACCGGGAATTTTCACAGTCGCGGCCAATTGCTCGAGGGCAAGATCCTTCTCGCCGGTCCAGGCGTAAATAACGGCGAGGAACGTCATCAGTTCCGATCCGACAACTGCGTCCGTACTAACCGGGCAGAGCTCGACGGCGCGTTTTCCCTCGCGAATTGCGTCTTCTTTCCTTCCGAGCGCGGCATCCGCCATTCCAAGAACGCTTAACGGCGACGCAAACTGCGGCTGCTCGCGGACGGTTCGCTCGAGTTCGTTGCGAGCAGCCATGAACGCGGCGCGTGCTGCCGGTTCATCGCCACGCACGCGAGCTGCCAAGCCCTGACAAAAAGAACGCGGCAGCGTCACAAATTCCGGTTGGCTGCCTGTTTCTGAGATCACCGCGAGAGCTTGGGCAATCTCCGCGTTGTCATGTTCGCAAAGCGCAACGTCGAACCAGATGTCGGCGATACTGGATGTTGAAGCCGGGGTCTTTGCAACTACGTCGTGAATCGTCTCGTGCAGGGGACCTGTATTCCCAGAGGAAACCAGTTCGACAAAAGCGCGAAACGCGCGGGTGAGTCCGTCATCTGGAGCGATCGCAACGGCCTGATCAGCGGCTGCGCGCATCTCGGGATAACGGCGGAGTAAATGGTAATTAAGGCCGATCTCCTGCCACAGAGAGAAGTTGCGCGGATCAAGTTGAATTGCCTTTTCCAAACTGTTTAACGATTCGTCCCAATGCCCTTGCCGCCGGGCAATGTAACCACGCAGGAGGTGAAGCTCCGCGTCGTTCGGTAGCAAACGCTCCGCAGCCGCGAGTTCCTTCCGCGCGGCTTCGAAATTCAAGTCGCAATCAAGAAGAAAACGCGCTCGAGCGAGATGTGTTTCTCCGTCACCGGGGGCGAGGCGTTCCGCGCTGCGCACCGCATCTTCTGCCAGGTCACGACGCGCTGACGAATGATCGATATCGAATGCATAGATTCGTCCGTGGGCCTTGGCGAGTTGGCAATACGCGGAAGCAAACTTCGGGTCTCGTGTAACTGCCTTGTTCAACAGATCGACCGCTTGAAAGAGGAAATCTTTTGAAACTTCCTGCGCGGTGATGCTGACGCTGTACAAAAGCGTTTTTGCGTGAGTGTAATAATCGAATGCAACGAGGTCTTCTGTTGGTGCACGCGCGATCGCGGCTTTTTCGCTGCGGCTGACTTTTGTTTTTAGATGTGCAGCTACGCTTTGCGCGATTTGACTCTGGATCGTGAACAGCTCGTTCAATGAACCGTCGTACTGCTCGGCCCAGACGTGTGTGTCGTCACGAGTATCGATCAACTGCGCGTTCACATGAAACCGATCACTACTCTTGCGCACGCTCCCTTCCAAGACGTGTGAAACACGCAGGGCCTCACCAATCCGCCGAGTGTTCCGCGCGCCACGGTACTGCATTACGCTGGTACGGCTGATG
>JBLMXD010000024.1:0-6127 GCA_050257575.1 Alphaproteobacteria bacterium
CAATCACCAGCTGTACGAAATTTTATAACCACATGCCGGCACGCGAAGTGAAAAACCGCGTTCCTCCCGGGATCTGGAACGGATACTTCAAGTTTTGCGTGGAACGAAATCCGTGGGACAAAGTTTTATCTCATTACCACATGCATGCTGCACGCGAAGGCGGCTCGCTTTCGTTCGACCAGTACCTCACTCGCCGCAGATTCCCGATCAATTACTTTCGATATACCGATCGTTCCGGGAAAAATGTCATCGTTGATCGCGTTGTCCGTTACGAGAACCTGATCGCGGAGCTCGGTCAAATCTTCGCGCAACTAAACATCCCCTTTGGGGGAACCCTCTGTGTCGCTGCAAAATCGGATTACCGGGCCGACCGGCGTCCCTATCAGCAAGTTCTTAACGAGGCACAACGGCGCATCATCGAAAATGCGTTCGCTCAGGAAATCGAATTGCACGGCTATCGATTTGAGCGGTAGCTGGTACAAACGTAATGAGAGTTTCCGAAAAGGACGGGAACGCGCTTTATGCAAACCGGTCGCGACCGCACTTTTTACAACACGCCGGAAGATGGGGGCGAAGCAGACCAATTATTTTTGCGTTGATCGTGTCCGCTGTTGGTTTGAGCCTGGCGATAGGCTGGAATGTCTGGAAGCGCGAACCAATCAGACGTCCGGCGACCGGGGGAATCGCAATGCTCCCGTTCGACAACCTCAGCCCCGACCCAGACAACGCTTACTTCTCAGAAGGCATACAGGAGGAAATCCTAACCCGGTTGGCAAAGATCGCGGGTTTAAGGGTAATTTCGGGGATTTCCACTCAGCAGTATCAGAAAAGACCGAGGAACCTTGCTGAAATCGGCAAGCAGCTCGGCGTCGCGAATATCCTTGAAGGCAGCGTGCGCAAAGCGGCCAATCAGGTGCGCGTGAATGTGCACTTGATCGATGCACAAACCGCGTCTGACCTTTGGGCCGACAGTTACGACCGAAAGTTGACTGATATTGTCTCTGTTGATAGCGAGATCGCCCGAGGAATCGCCGAGTCGTTGAAAGTAAAGCTTACCGCGCGCGAAACGCGGGCCCTGGCAGCCAAACCAACAAACAATCCTGAAGCTTACGACGCCTACCTCCGCGGCCTGGTTTTTGACGCCCGTAGCGCATACTCGAACGATGCGCAACGAAGAGCGATCGACGCCTATGAGAGGGCGGTGCAAATCGATCCAGGGTTTGCGCTCGCCTGGGCAAGACTTTCTCGTGCCGACGCAGCGCTTTACTTCGTCAGGGCCGACCAAACTCCGGCTTGCCGTGACGCAGCCAGACGCGCTTTGGAGAATGCGCAGGAACTGGATCCGAACCTGCCCGAGACCCAACTGGCGCTTGGCTATTACCAATACTGGGTGCTGCGTGACTACGAGCGTGCCAAAGCCACCTTCGGACAGCTGCGTGAAACGCTACCAGGCAGCAGCGATATTCTTTATGCCCTCGGGTTGGTCAGCCGGCGCCAGGGCAAATGGGATGAAAGCATTGCCTACCTCGAGCAAGCCCTCGCCCTTGATCCGCGGAACCCTGAGGTGCTTAGCAATACGGCATGGACTTACGCCATGCTGCGCCAATTTCCCGCTGCGCTAAACCTGTACAATCGGGCCCTAGAGATCACTCCAAACGACTTGGATCTGATAACTGTGAAGGCGAGTATTTATCAAAGCACCGGTAGGCTAAAGGAAGCTGCAACGTCGTTATCCGGCATCAACGCGCAGAGTCCGATTCAGCCTTTCATAATTAAGGTGACCCAGTTGAGACTTGAACGGGATCATCGTAACGCCATTCAATTGCTGCAAACCCGACAAGCTCAGTTTCAATTTGCCTCTCAAATCGACAAGGGTACAAACGAAGTGATATTGGCCTTTGCGCAATGTCTTGCTGGTGATAGCGCAGGAGCAAAAGCAACCGCTAACCAGGCTCAGAACCTGCTCGAGCCACTCTGTCATGATCAACCGGACAACTCATTTTTTGCACAACAACTCGCCCTCGCTAACGCGGCGGCCGGAGAGAAGGAGGCTGCATTGGCCGAAGCGGAACGCGCAATCAACCTTTTGCCGAGTGCGAGGGATCCACTGTCCGGTCCTACCCGTGAGGAAGTCCTAGCATTAATTCAAATGATGTTTGGCCAGACAAGCAGCGCGGTTTCAGCCCTCAACCGGCTTTTGCAGACGCCGTACATTAGCTGGCTTTACGGCCCGATGCCTGTTACGCCGGCGCTTCTCAGGGTCGATCCAATCTGGGATTCCTTGCGAGGTGATCCCACCTTTCAGAAGCTCTGCGAGGAAAAGCAGAAATAAATCAGGCTTGCCTTTTGACCGGTTTTTGGGTCGGATTGCCTTGTGCCCCCTGCCGACCATGAGGTCACTCCACGGACAGCGATCGGCGAAACCGCTGGTCATAGCCCAGTGGCCTTTACTACAACGCACTGGAGCGTAGTGCTTCAGGCGCAAGGCGAATCTCCGGCGGCGCAGGACGCGCTTGAAAGGCTGTGCCGCACGTACTGGCGACCTATTTATGGGTTTGTGCGACGACAGGGCTCCGGCGCGGAGGACGCTGAGGATCTCACCCAGGGGTTCTTTGCCTTGTTATTGGAGCGCAAGGACCTCAATACGGTCCGCAAGGAAAAGGGGCGGCTTCGATCTTACCTGCTCGCGTCAGTGAAAAATTTTCTGGCAGATGAGGCGCGGCATGCAATGGCCGTGAAACGTGGCAAAGGCCAGCGCTTAATTCCTTTAGAAGAGATTCGCGAGCGGGAGGCCATCGATATTGAACGGAGCGATCGATTGACCGCCGAACAAATCTACGAACGTCGTTGGACGTTTACTGTTTTGGAGCATGTAATGGCGCGACTGCGGGACGAATATCGCAGTGCGGGGAATGTGCGGTTCTTTGATCAGATGAAGAAGATGCTCATGGATGAACCGGATCGCCCGTCCCAAGCCCAAATCGCAACCGAATTCGACATGACTGAGAACGCAGTCAAACAGGCTTTTTACCGATTTCGGCGACGTTACCAGGCCCTATTGCGAGAGGAGATTGCACACACCGTAGCCACGCCGGGCGACATTGAAGACGAATTGCGCCATCTGATTTCCGTGGTTCGCGCGTAACTTCGGGCAAAATTTTACGTAGTAGAAGAGGGAGCGCACGAGCGACTCTCCGACAATGATCAACGCACTGAAACTCTGCTTAAGGTGCGGGGCGGAAATTCCAGCCGACGCGCCTGAAGGAGGCTGCCCGGGTTGCCTTCTCGAAAGCGGGCTTTTTTTACTCCAGAACGACCCTGCAGCTGATGGCGAATTGTCGGCCATGGCTTCGACGAAGTCGGATGACTCCGGCAGCATGGATAAGCCAGTGGATGCCGCCATGCCTGGCGAGCGCCTCGGAAAGTTGGCGGGTGATTTCGGAGACTACGCGTTACTTGAAGAGATCGGCCGCGGCGGTCAGGGAATCGTTTATCTCGCCCGGCAAAAGAGCCTTCACCGCACTGTAGCATTAAAAGTTATTGGCCTCGGGCCGTGGGCCACTCGAGCGCACATCAAACGCTTCCGTCGGGAGGCCGAAGCCGCAGCCAGTCTTGACCATCCATTTATTGTGCCGATTTACGAAATAGGTGAGCGCGAAGGCTCGTGCTACTTCAGCATGAAGTTCGTTGAAGGCGGCCAGCTTGACGAGTTCGTCGAGCGCGAGCCGATTTCAATCCAGCGCGCCGTGGAGCTTGTCGCTAAATTGGCTCGCACGGTGCACTACGCCCATCAGCATGGGGTCCTGCATCGCGACATCAAGCCGGGCAACATTCTCGTAGACACAAACGGGGAACCTCATCTGACTGATTTTGGTTTGGCCCGACTAACGGAAACTGAAAGTACTGTCACAGGCACGCGAGACTTGATCGGCACGCCCAGTTACATGGCGCCAGAGCAGGCTGTTCGTAACAATGCGCAGCTAACAAATGCCACCGACGTGTACGCCTTAGGCGCAGTTCTTTACCAACTGCTGACTGGCCGTCCGCCTTTCTCTGGTCAAACGAGCTACGAAACCATTCGGCTACTGCTACACACCGAACCGCGCTCGCCGCGCCTGTTAAACCCGAAAATTGACCGCGATCTTTCGACAATCTGTTTGAAGTGCCTTGAGAAAGATCCGCAGCGCCGGTATCCGTCGGCCGTTGCGCTTGCCGAGGATCTGGAACACTGGCTCAAGCACGAACCAATTTATGCGAAGCGAAGTGGACTGTTCGTTCATACTCGCAAATGGGTACGGCGGAACCCGGCTATTGTCGCGTTGATCGTTTCGCTGATTGCTTTGACAGGAGCTGTGAGCTGGAACGTTTCAAACAGCGACTTGTTTCGCCCTCAGCCCGAAAAAAGCATCGCAGTGCTTCCGTTTGAGAACCTGAGTCGTGATCGAGATAATGCCTACCTCGCGGACGGAGTGCAGGACGAAATTCTGACCGACCTCGCCCGTATCGCCGATCTGAAAGTAATTGGCCGTTCGTCGGTGATGAAATACAAAAGCGGAGTCGCGCGCGATCTGCGCCAAATCGGAAGACAACTCGGCGTCGCGCACTTAGTGGAGGGGAGTGTCCAGCGCTCCGGCAATCACGTACGCGTCAACGCCCAACTGTTCGATGGGCGCACGAAGCAAAGTTTATGGGGAGAAACTTATGACGGCGATATCGGGGACTTTTTCGCAATACAGAGTCGGGTCGCGCTGGCTATCGCCAGCGAGCTTCACGCAACACTCACAGCAAATGAGAAGAGCGAAATCGAGCGCCCGGCCACAAAAGACATCACCGCCTTCGATCTCTACACGCGCGCCAAGGAACTTTTCTCAACGCCGAGCTTTAACGTCAGTTCAAAGCCCAATTTGTTGCAGGCAGAGGATCTGCTCAATCAGGCAGTCGCGCGCGATCCATCGTTTTTTCGAGGATACTGCCTGCTCGCTTTTGTTCATGACGCCTTCTACTTCTTTGGTCACGATCGAACACCGGCGCGACTGGCCCTGGCAGAAACAGCCCTTGAAACCGCCGCTCGCCTCCGTCCCAATGCGGGTGAGACACACCTCGCGCAAGCGTGGAATCTTTATTGGGGACACCTCAACTATAACGGTGCTCTGGCTGAACTGGAGATTGCCCGCCGCACCTTGCCAAACGATTCGCAGCTATTGCTTCTTAGAGGCTTGGTCCAGAGGCGTCAGGGTCGCTGGGAAGAATCCACTAAAACATTTGAGGACGCGGCTAGTCTCGACCCCCGGAACTATGCGGTGCTACAAAACATTGAAGGAAATTATGCAACTCTTGGGCGGTATGCGGAACAACAAGTGTGGTTAGGCCGCATACTGGCTTTGCAACCGGATGACGCGCCCACGAGAGTCATACTTGCAGAAGTCGATTTTCAATGGAGAGCCGACACCCGGCCATTGCATCGAACGATCGATTCCATTCGATCCACAAATCCTGCTGCCGTGCCGGATATCGTTGAATGGTGGCTCCGTTGTGCACTGGCCGAACGCAATCCCGCGACAGCAACCGCTGCCCTGATCGCAGCCAGGGAAAATCCAATCAATCTGGGAGACGATGTGTTTTGTAATCGTTCTTTTATGGAAGGTCTTATTGCCCGGATCGCGAAGGACGAAAACAGGGCGCGTTTGGCTTTCACCGCGGCGCGCGCCGATCAGGAGAAAATTGTCGAGGTTCAGCCCAACTTTGGGCCGGCCTGGTGCGTGCTAGGCCTTATCGATGCCGCTTTAGGCCGCAAGGAAGACGCGTTGCGCGAGGGGCGGCACGCGCTTGCACTCATGCCGTCTGAAAAAGATGCGCTGCGAGGTCCGGCGTTGATCAAATATCTGGCGATGATTGCTGCCTGGGCGGGTGACAAAGATCTAGCCTGCGAGCAACTGGCCATCATCCGCCGTCCTCCAAGCCCTGTCACCTATGGTCAGTTGAAACTGATGCCGTTTTGGGATCCGCTCCGCGGCGATCCGCGGTTCGAAAATATCGTCGCCTCCCTCTCGCCAAAGGGAAACTAGCCATTCTATGCGCTCCAACGAACACCGATTGCCTGACATCTGGTATCTGCGTTCTTCCTCCT
>JBLMXD010000025.1:0-6761 GCA_050257575.1 Alphaproteobacteria bacterium
GCACGTGAGCGCGGCCTTGATCTTAACAACGATCTCGCCTGGTCCTGCTACCGGAACGGGCGCATCTACCAGGCGCAAATCCCCGGGTCCGTAATACATCACCATTCTCATCGATGCGTTAACACTGGTGCTCATACTCGTAATCGGATGAGTGGCGTGGAACGGCATCAATCATATCTGTCCCGGAGTCATGATCGCTTTGAGAATGGCGCGGCTTTCGATAGCAGCAAGCGCCTCAGAAAACCGCTCCAACGGAAACGTGTGTCCGGTCATCCGCGACACACGAACGGAGCCATTCGCCAGCAGTTTCAGCGCTTCTTCCAGATCGGCGGGCGAAGCAGAGTACGAGGTCACAATATTAAGCTCCCTGTAGTAGAGCTGATTCCAGTCCAGCGTGACATCGGAATCAGGATGGAAACTGGCAAAGACGAGGCACGTCCCGCCCGCGCGTAGCCACGACAACGCCGTCGGAACAAGTGGCGGATTTCCCACCGTTAGAAAGACGGCATCGGCGCCGCGACCGCTCGTCATCGCGGCGAGCGATTCTTTAAAATCGGGTTCGGAGCCGGCAAATGTTGCGCTCGAGCCTAACGAGTCTGCCAGATCACGGCGAGGTCCGTCGAGATCGAGGCCGATACACTTGGCACCTGCGTGGCGGATCAATTGCATGAACAGCAGACCGATCGAACCTAAACCAACCACAATGACGACATCCGACGGTTGGATGGCCGCGCGCTTAACCGCGCGCACGCAGCAACCTAAAGGCTCCATGAAAGAAGCCTCATTGTTGCTAAGCCCATCCGGAATGTGAAACGCGACGCTTTCCACGTGCTCCGTCGGCACACGCACAAACTCCGCAAAACCACCTGGGTCGAGCTTGGTTTTTTTGAACTGCGCGCACATCGAAACATTTCCATGCCGACAGTAATGACATCGACCACACGGAACGTGATGCGCTACGACCACGCGATCGCCCACATGAAACTTCGCAGACTCCGATTCCACCACGCGGCCAGCCACTTCATGACCTAGGACGACCGGCTCCTCCAACGGTTGAAAACGAATCTTATGCACATCCGAAAAACAAACCCCGCAGGCTGTGACTTGGAGAAGAAGGTCGCCCTCCCGAAGCGCAGGCCGGGGAATCTCCTGCACGCGGAATTCGTGATCTCGAGAAACCAGCGCTTTCATCATCCGCGGCTTGTCACTGGTCACGTGTCACCCATAACTTCTTCAAGTGCTTTTACAAAAAGAGCGCCTTCATTATTCGGGAATCAAAGACGATTCTAGCGCGATCCCTCCTCCGGAGCCCCTTGAATGGCGCGACGTCGCTACGCGCGCAGTGATATGTGAATTCTAGGTAATGGCTCACGGCGCGTGTTCGGGAAAAAGCGAGCGAATGCTCTTCTCGTTAGGCTCGCATACTCCGCGCTCGGTGATCAGGCCGGTTACCAGGTGTCGGGGCGTGATGTCAAAGCCGTAGTTTGCAGCGGGACTTTTGTCCGGCGAAATCTGCACCACGACATGTTGTCCATTAGACCAGCCGTCGGCCTGCTTCACTTCGTCCGCACCGCGCTGCTCGATCGGAATTTCTTTGCCGTCCCGCATTTTCCAATCGATCGAAGACGATGGGAGCGCAACGTAGAACGGAACGTTGTTGGCCTTCGCCGCTAACGCCTCGAGATAAGTGCCAATCTTGTTCGCAACATCTCCCGTGTACGTTGTGCGATCCGTCCCCACAATGACCAGATCGACTTCGCCCCGCTGCATCAAATGACCGGCCGCGCTGTCGGCGATCACTGTGTGCGGCACACCGTGCTGACCAAGTTCCCATGCCGTGAGTTTCGAGCCCTGGCTTCTGGGTCTGGTCTCCGTTACCCACACATGGAGCGGCAATCCGTCGTCGTGCGTGCGATAAACAGGTGCCGTCGCTGAGCCATAATCGACAAACGCAAGCCAGCCTGCGTTGCAGTGAGTCAGCACATTAACAGGTCCAGTCTTTCTTTGAGCAATTTCGCGAATGAGCTTCGAGCCATGCTCTCCTATCATTCGGCAATGCTCGGCGTCTTCATCGGCGATCAATTCCGCTGTGCGTAAGGCCAGCGCGATCTTTTCCTCAAATGTTTTCCCGGCAACGATGCTCTTTAACTGACGCTCGATCGCCCAGGAAAGATTGACCGCTGTTGGCCGGGTTGCTGTGAGCTGCGCTCCCGCGCGAGCCATCTGCTCGTCGAATGAATCTTGTGACCCAGCTTCGATCGCCGCCAGATACATGCCGTACCCTGCACTGGCGCCGATTAATCCCGCGCCGCGCACGTGCATTTCACGAATGGCCGTCGCCATCTGTTCGACGGTGCAAACGTCCTGGATAACAAAATCGTGCGGTAAAAATCGCTGATCGATCAGTTGCACCACGGATTGGTCATCTGGCTTTAGCCAGATCGTCCGGAAATGTTTGCCGCCGACTTTCACAAACCAAAGGACGGCCTGAGGGCAGGCCATCTCCAGCGCTCGGTCTTGATCAATCGCCTAAACATCGATTCCCATGGGCACGGCACCTGGGATGTCCTCCCAGCCCGCACGCTTCCAGAATTCGGCGCCGCCAAAATTGTTGCCTTCTACAAGGATGATGACGCGCAGCACGCCAGTCGCTCGTAACCGTTCCAGGCATTCGTCCACCAGGCGCTTGCCAATCCCGCATCCGCGATACGCTGGATCCACAGCCAGATGATAGATATGCCCGCGGCGTCCGTCGTGTCCGCACAGCACAACGCCAACAACCGTAAATCCGTCTAGGGCCACCCGGCTTAAACCCGGATTGCGCGCGACAAATTGAGCAACACTTTCTCTGTCGTCGCCCTCGGCAATCTCCAGACCTTCTACCCGTTGCCAGAGCTCAAGCGCGGCATCGTAATCTTCGATCGAAAATTCGCGCGTAATGATTTTGCCAGTCATTTTGCCTTTACGATTCTACCACTGTACTGGGAGATACTCTCCATCATAGCTGAACGACTTTGGGACCAGACAAATGTTACAGGATTCGTCACACGATTATGAAATGTAAATTCGCACGTTGCTTCTTGATAATTATGGCCTCTCTGGGTGCGACCGCGCAGTCAAAACCTTCGGCAACGTTGATAGTGACTAACGCAGTCGTTTACACCGTGGATAAACAGCGTCCAAAAGCGGAAGCGGTAGCGGTGATCGATGACCGCATCGCAGCCGTGGGCTCGCGCGCGGAGATCGAATTGTGGCGAGCGCCGCAAACCAAAATGATCGACGCACATGGCAAGCTCCTGTTGCCCGGATTTAATGACGCACACGTCCATTTCATACAGGGCGGAGCACAACTCGAGCAGGTAAACCTCGTTGATGCTCCAACCCCGCAGGAATTCGTGAAACGCATCGCGGCGCAAGCGGCCAAGACGCAAAAAGGCGAATGGATCCTGGGTGGTCGCTGGGACGAAACCAAGTGGGCCAAGCCGGAACTTCCGACGAAAGATCTGGTGGACCCCGTCACCAGTGACACGCCGATTTTTCTCGAGCGCTACGACGGACACGAGGCACTTGCCAATTCTGCGGCAATGAAATTGGCCGGCGTAAACGCCAAGACTGCTGAGGTGCCCGGTGGCGTCATTGTTCGCGATGCAAACGGAAATCCCACCGGCGTCTTCAAGGACGCCGCAATGACATTGATCTACAAAGCGATTCCACCAATGACGCCCGACCAACGTCTTCGCGCTGCGCGAGCTGCGCTGAAACACGCGGCGTCGTTAGGCGTCACGAGCGTTCAGCACATGAACCCGGAGTTCGCGGACGTGGCTGCCTATTCCGAGCTTGCGGAAAAAGGGGAGCTGACAACGCGCATCTATGCGGCGCCGATGGAAACGGAGTGGCGCGACCAGGCAAAGGTCGGGATCCGGCGCGCATGGGGCTCGAGCTATTTGCGACTCGGCGCAGTCAAAGGCTATGCCGACGGCTCGTTAGGCTCGCGCACCGCTTACATGTTTGAACCGTTTACGGATGATCCGGGCAATCGGGGGCTATTGAGCGACGAGATGCATCCGCCCGGCGCCATGCGCGACCGGTTAATGCAGGTCGACGCAGCCGGACTTCAAATCCGTGTTCATGCCATCGGCGATCGCGCCATCTCGATGATCCTCGACATTTTCGGCGAGATCGAAAAGGAGCACGGCTATCATGACCAGCGTTTCGCCATCGAGCATGCGCAGCACATGGCGCAAAAGGATTTCGAGCGATTTGCAAAGCTCCATGTGATCGCTTCGATGCAGCCTTATCATGCCATTGACGACGGCCGCTGGGCAGAAGGCCGCCTTGGCCACGACCGCGCACGTTACAGCTATGCGTGGCGCAGTTTCCTCGATCACGGAGTCACGCTCGCATTCGGAACCGACTGGCCGGTGGCGCCGCTCGATCCGATCCTGGGACTTTATGCGGCCGCCACACGCGCCACCCTGGACGGAAAGAATCCAGGTGGCTGGATTCCGGAGGAAAAAATCACGCTGCCCGAAGCGATCGAAGCGTACACAATGGGCGCTGCATTCGCCGAATTTCAGGAACGCGAGAAAGGTTCGATTACGCCCGGCAAACTCGCCGATATGGTGATACTGAGCGACAACATTTTTGACCTGAAACCGGAAGCCATTCGTAACGCCAAAGTGAAGACCACCATAATGGCCGGCAAGGTCATCTATCAAACACCGTGAATGCGCGATGCAGCCGTCGTCCTAATCGTATCTCGGGTCTCCGCGCGATCGCGTATGGCGTAGCAGAGACGCCGCAATTGGGGCGTGGAACTACGACGCAGTCGCGCTGGCGGGAATAAAATCTTCCGGTTCGCCAAACCGAAGCCGTTTCCGTAGTTCGTGCCGGAGCAGCACCAGATTGATGCACATCTGAAGGACGATAGAGCCAACGGACAAGTACCAGACATGTCGAATCTCAAAACCTGGTGTCCGCGAGATGATCACCGCAGGCACAGCAAACAGGACCAGTCGCGTTAAGGAGCTAAACAACGGCGGCAGCGTGTTGCCGATTCCCTGAAACACGCTGGAAGTGGTAAAGACAATTCCCGCCGAGATGAAATTCAACGAGACGATTCGCAGGTACTCGCTCCCGAAGGCTACCACTCGCGGGTCGCGTGAAAAAATGCGGATCAATGTTGCCGGTGCGAGATACGCAATCAGCGTGAGCATCAGCATCATCAGCGATGCGATGCCTATCGCCGAATAGACAGAATGCCGGACTCGGTCGGCGCGACGACCACCGAAGTTTTGACCGACGACTGGCGAAACTGCGAAGCTGAGCGCCACGACCGGCAAGAAGAGGGCCTGCATCACCCGTGCGCCAATTCCGAAACCGGCCTGCGCCTCCGGTCCGAAGCCGCGGATAATTGCGTAAACAAGCACTATGTAAACAAAGAGCAGCAGAAACTCCGTGCCAGCCGGCACCCCGATGCGAAGCATGCCTCTCCAAATTTTTGTTTGCGGGCGAAACAGCGGAAACCGAAACCGCACGTAATGATATTTCTTTTCGAAATAAATCACCATCAGCACATCAGCTATCAGAATCGAAATAAAGGTGGCGAGTGCGGCGCCGGTCACACCAAGCTTCGGCCACGGACCGATTCCAAAAATCAGCAATGGAGCGAGCACGATGTTGAGAAAAACACTGAGCACCTGGAATCCCACAGCCGGCTTGATGATTCCGGTGGCGCGTAGCGCCGAACCCAATGCCACCAGAGGGAACTGAAGTAAGAGTCCGGGAAGAAACCAAAGCAGATACGCCTTAGCCAACGCCGCCGTCTCTGCGTCTGCACTTAACGAGTCGCAATAGAGCGGACGCAGAATGAAGCCGACAACACCGAGGCCAATCGCGATCACGATCGACATGACGAAAGACTGATTGAACACCAGCTCGGCCTTCGACTGATCCTTCCTTCCAGCCGCTTGTGCGATCAAAGTGGTTGTTCCCACACCAAGCATTTGTGTAAGCGCCAGCACGATCATGGTGAGATTGCCGGCCACGCCGACTGCAGCAATCGCTTCTTTTCCGAGGTGTCCAACCCAGTAGAGATCAGCCAACAAATAAAGGGTCTGCACCAGCATGCTCGCCGCCAAAAACGCGGACATGTGCAGCAAATGTCTGGTGACTGAGCCCAGAGTAAGATCCTTCATTCGCAGCGAACCTTTTATCTCGACCTGCGATTAGGATTTCGAAGGTGAAGCTTTCGAGTCACTGGGCCGATTTTCTGTGTGCGGCAACTCCCGAAGAGAACTCAGCGATGGGATGGCGGTCCATTCCATCAGCGCCTTCTCGGTCTTTTGGCCGTTTTGATTTAACCAGGCACTCATTTGATCGCCCACTTTTGCGCCGTAAATGCGATGCGAATAGACGATCGAACATCCGGCCCCGTCCACTAGCTTGAAGCGAGCAAACGCTACTTCGATGAAGTTTGGCCGGCCAAAAACCACTGCGATGAAATGCTCCGCCGGGCGATCCGGTGTTCGGGGAATAGAATTTGTCCTGAGTACTTTCGCTCCGTGGCTTTTGTAATTTTCCAGCACCGCATTCGCCTTCGCTGCCAGCGCGTCGCCATCATGCGCGCTCGGATAAGGGTCGATCGTGATCATGTCCGACCATTTTTCGAGATCCTCCTGACTTTGAGGCGTGAATTCGTGCTGATCGTTCTGCGACCAGCGGTGGAAATAATCCACCCCTGAGAAAACGAATGCGGGCTT
>JBLMXD010000026.1:0-5243 GCA_050257575.1 Alphaproteobacteria bacterium
TCATTTTCAAAGACTTCGAGACCTCGAACTGGGCGTGGGATCCGGTGGCCAAAGCATATTATTGGCATCGGTTTTATTCGCATCAGCCGGACCTGAATTTCGATAATCCAGCCGTGCACGAAGCCGTAAAGAAGGTCTGCGATTTCTGGCTGTCGATGGGTGTAGACGGACTCCGGCTCGATGCCGTGCCCTATCTGTACGAGCGCGAAGACACGAACTGCGAAAACTTGGCCGAAACGCACCAATTTCTTCGGGAACTGCGGGCTCACGTCGACGCGAAATTCCCAAATCGCATGCTGCTTTCAGAGGCAAATCAATGGCCGGAAGATGCGGCTGCCTATTTCGGCGAGGGAAACGAAACACACATGAATTTCCATTTCCCGCTTATGCCGCGCATGTTCATGGCGCTGCAGATGGAGGACCGGTTCCCGATCATCGACATCATGGAGCAGACTCCAGCCATTCCGGAGAATTGCCAATGGGCAATGTTTCTTCGCAACCATGACGAGCTCACACTGGAAATGGTGACCGACGAGGAGCGCGACTACATGTATCGAGTTTATGCCACAGATCCGCATGCGCGCATTAACCTGGGCATCCGCCGAAGGCTCGCGCCGCTCCTCGCCAATAACCGCCGCAAGATCGAGTTGCTCAATACGCTGCTGCTATCCATGCCAGGCACGCCCATCATCTACTACGGTGATGAGATCGGTATGGGAGACAACTTTTACCTCGGCGATCGCCACGGCTGCCGCACGCCGATGCAGTGGAGCCCGGACCGCAACGCGGGGTTTTCTAGAGCGAATCCGCAACAGCTTTATCTCCCTGTCACCATCGATCCTGAATATCACTACGAAGCCGTGAACGTAGAGAACCAGCAGAAAAATCTTTCCTCCCTGTTGTGGTGGACACGTCGCGTGGTCGCGATGCGAAAAAACTTCAAGGCCTTCTCTCGCGGTTCCCTCGAATTCCTGAACCCCGACAATCCAAAGGTGCTGGCGTTTCTCCGCCGCTGGAAAAACGAAACCATTATGGTGGTGGCTAATCTCTCGCGATTTTCGCAGTCCGCTGAATTGGATCTCTCGCGTTTTGCCGGCTACATCCCGATGGAGGTTTTCAGCCGGAACCTGTTTCGGCCGATCAGGAAATCGAATTACGTCATCACACTCGGTCCGCACGCCTATTACTGGTTTTCCTTGCAAGCGCCGACCGATGGTCGCCGCGCATCGAAAAAACGGACTTTACCAAGTATCAATGCGGCGGCCCGATTCGACGTCCTGCTTGGAAACAGTGAGCGCCAACACCTCGAATGCGAGGTTCTTCCTAATCACATTTGTAACTCCCGTTGGTTCGGTTCGAAGGCCAAGACTTTCCGCAATCTCAAGGTGATTGAGCAGGTTTCTTTTTCACCGGACGCCGACGGTGCGCGACTTTGGTTCGTTGAAGTGAACTACCTGGATGCGCCGACAGAAACTTATGCTATTCCGATACAGATCGCCTCCTCCGAAACGGCGCACTCGATTAGGCAGAACGCGCCACAGGCGATTGTAGCGCATTTCGCCCGTAGTAATGGCTCCGTTCTCTGTGATGCCATCTGGGACGCCAGGTTTCGATCCGAGTTGTTCGGCACGATTGTGCAACAGCACACTCACAGAGCTCACGCCGGACAATTTGTGGGCGTCGCAGCCGCGGGTCTTAAATCGCAGGATTTTGAGTGCTCCGACAGATCACACGTTTTGAGCGCCGAACAGAGCAATTCTTCAATGCTCTTCGACAATAAATTTTTTCTGAAACTCTACCGCAAACTCGAGGACGGCATGAACCCTGATGTGGAAATCACACGCTTCCTCACCGAGCAAACCGATTTTCCAAACGTACCGGCCTTTATCGGCGCACTTGAATATCGCCGTGGAAAGGGAGAGCCGACCGTCGTCTGCCTTTTGCAACAGGCGGTGGCGAATGAGGGCGACTGCTGGACGCTAACGGTGGACGCGATTGGCCGCTATTACGACCGCGTGTTGGAGCGCAAGGCGGACCTTCAGAATGAGACACCGCCGCCCGGTGCTCTTCTGGATGAGTTAGTCGGCGGCGTGTACCCCGAGAAGGTAAAGCTCATAGGACAGCGCACAGGCGAATTGCATCTCGCACTGGCGTCAAGGGCTGACAATCCCGCTTTTGCGCCCGAACCATTCAATGCCATGGCGCAACGCTCAGTTTACCAAAGCATGCGCACATCATTGCGCCGAGCGTTTACGTCCCTGGGGAAGAAGTTGCCGGAGGTCCCTGCAAAATTTCGAGAGGAAGCAAGGGAAGTGCTGGCAGCGGAAAAAGAAATTCTGGAACGCGAAAAACGATTGCTCGACCGCCGTACCAATGGCGCAAAGATTCGAATTCATGGCGACTATCATCTGGGACAATTGCTTTATACCGGGCGGGACTTTGTCATCCTCGATTTCGAAGGCGAACCGGCGCGTCCCCTTAGCGACAGGAAAATGAAGCGCTCCGCGCTGCGCGACGTAGCGGGCATGATGCGCTCGTTCCAATATGCCGCTTATTCCGCACTATGGCGGCCGTCCGTGCGCCAGGAGGACATGCCTTTCCTGGAGCGTTGGGCCGATCTCTGGTATCGGCAGATGAGCAGCGTCTTTTTGCAAAGCTATCTCAACACCACAGCCGGCGCGATTTTCATCCCCAAAAACAGCGAAGACCTTCAACTCATCGTCGAGTCGTATCTGCTCGACAAGGCTGTCTACGAAATTGGATACGAATTGAACCATCGCCCAAACTGGGTGCTCATCCCCGTCCGGGGAATCAAACAGATTTTGCAAGCAACCTGAAAATGATCCACAGATGGTCAGATCAATACGGCTGGAAAAAACAGATTGCATGAATCTGCTTAAACCTGCGTAATCTGTGGAAGAGAAAAGCATATGAACCAATACCTCGACAAAATCGATCATACGATCGCAGCGAAACATCTCTTGAAACATCCATTTTACCTTGCGTGGACGCGCGGGGAGTTAAGTCGCGAAGCGCTCGCAGATTATGCGCGTCAATATTATCACCACGTTGCGGCATTTCCGACCTATCTGTCGGCGGCGCACGCAAAGTGCGACGATCTAACGACACGCAAAACGCTGCTCAACAACTTGATTGACGAGGAAGCGGGATCGCCGAACCATCCGGAGCTTTGGCTGCAATTTGCGGACGGTTTGGGCATTGCTGCCTCTGAAGTACGCGAAGCGGAAAAGTGGCCGGAAACACAAAACTTGATCGACACTTTCCGATCGCTTTGTCGCGATGGATCAACCGTCGAAGGCCTGGCGGCGTTGTACGCGTACGAGAGTCAAATTCCTGCGATCTGCGAATCCAAGATCGACGGGCTCAAAAAACATTACGGCTTTGCTGATCCGAACCATTACGAATACTTCAGCGTGCACATCGAAGCTGACCGTGAACACTCTGCCGGCGAGCGAAAATTGCTGTCCACGCACACCGGCAGGCGGAACTTTGCAACTGTGAACGGATCAGTGACTCGCATTCTAGACGCGCTTTGGGACATGCTCTCTGGCGTGTGCCGCCGGCATGCGATCGCATGCTAAAGGTTGCGTGACAGGAGCAAAGCTACATTTATCGCGGTCGCAAAACCAGGAACGAGCGCGCTCGATGGCGACAAACCGATAGGACTTGTGGCTGGTTGGGGTTCAGCGAGGCAGCGATTTTGTTGTAGTCGGAAACGGAAGTGACAGGCTGTTGATTGATTTCTTCGATCACGTCGCCTTGTTGTAATTCCGCTACCCCGCTGTCGGGAGCCACTCCGGTTACCAGTACACCTCGGACGTTAGGAGGCAGGTCGAGTTGGCGTGCTTTTTCAGGAGTTAGGTCGTCCACCTTGATGGATGCCAGGGGACTGTCACCAGATTCCTGATCATTGGTCTGTTGCGGGGGTTGCAATTGCGGCGAATTTCCCCGCGGAAGGACCCGCGCGCTTTCGTAATCGACAGGTTGTTCTTTGATCTGCGCTTTTAGCGTCAGCGGCTTTCCGTTGCGAACGATTTGCAGCTCCACATCCTTATTCAACGGCGCCTGGGCGACGAGAGTGCGAAGTTTACCGAAATTTGGTACCTCCTGGCCGTCGAATTTACGGATCACATCACCCGGTTCCAGCCCTGCCGTATCTGCAGGCGACCCGGCGATCACTTCGCCCACGGTGACCCCTTCATTGTCCGAGCCCCCGAGGTCACGCTGTAACGGTGCTGTCTGGATACCAAGGTAGCCGCGGATAATCCGGCCGTGTTTCAACAAGCTTTCCAAGGCGCTACGAACTGTGTTTGACGGGATCGCGAAGCCCAGACCCTGCGACCCGCCCGTGGTAGACGCGATCAACGTGTTGATGCCAATCACCTCGCCACGAAGATTGATTAACGGACCGCCGCTGTTACCCGGATTGATGGCCGCATTCGTTTGCAGCAGACTGGCGAAAAAATCGCTGCGATTCGGTCGACCTTTAGAACTGATTATTCCGTCGGTCACAGTTTCGTCAAAGCCAAGCGGATTACCGATGGCGAGAACAGAATCTCCCGGCTGGACGGAGTCGGAGTCCGCAAGCTTGAGCGGTTTGACGCCGGGCTCGTCAATCTTAAGCACCGCCAGGTCCACCTGTTCGTCCGCACCCACCAAACGCGCCTTCTTAACGCGGCCATCGCTCAGTTGCACTTCAATCTGGTCGACCGGACGGCCTTGTCTGTCGGTCACCACGTGGTTGTTGGTGATAATGTGACCTTCGTCAGTCACGATCACACCTGACCCAAGTGCATTCTGCACTAGTTCTTCGTCGCGTGGATTGCGGAACCTGCGCTGATTGGGAAAGAAGAATTCGAACGGATCGACTCCATATTCGCGTCGGATGGCGACCTTGGTCGATGTCTTCACCGACACGACCGATGGAATCACCCTTCTCACCAACGCGCGCCGTTCCTGACTCAACGACTCAAGCGACGCGACTTCCTTTGCATCGACCGCCGGTTGGGAGGCAAAAGTGTACTTTTCAGGGGTGCGCCCGGGTGAAAAATTCAGGCCACCATGCTTAAGGCGGTAATCATAAAGCAGTGAAATTCCTGCACTTAAAAGCAGTACAAAAAGCAAAAACTTTGCGAGATTTTTCATCAACTAACGTGGGAGAAGCTCTGCCCCTGTTGTTCGACAATAAAACGCCGGAAACGTTGATTTTCAGGCAGCTCCAG
>JBLMXD010000027.1:0-5420 GCA_050257575.1 Alphaproteobacteria bacterium
TCGATGTCGAAAACCTTCGGGTAAAACTGCGGCTTGCCCATGTAGTCGGGCTTTCGGTCGTCGCTCTTGACGATGTAGATGCACTGCGGCGGACATTCCTTCTCGCAAATCTTGCACGCCACGCACCGCAGCCCGGCATGTGCATCGTCGCCGTCGTAGATCAGAAACGGAAAGTTACGATAATTCTCCGGCAGCGGACTTCGTTCTTCCGGATATTGCACGGTGATGAGGCGATCCTTTTCGAAATAACTTCCGACGAAATTCCTCGCCGTAACTGCCATCCCCTTGAGTATGCCTGTGCCAATCATCGATCCACTTCTCCCATAACAATATCGACGCTGCCAAGAATTACCATTACGTCGGCGACGGTATGACCGAGACACATGTCTTCCAGAATGGTAAGATTGATGAAACTCGGTGGGCGAACGCGGTACCGATACGGGCCTGGGCTGCCGTCGCTGATCAAATAGAAACCAAGCTCGCCCTTGGGCGCTTCAATCCGGCCGTACGCTTCGCCTACAGGCGGCCGAAATGCGCGGATCTTCACTTTTGGATTCATGATGGGGCCGGGCGGAATTTGCGGTAGCGCTTGTTTCAGGATTTCCACGCTCTCGCGCATCTCGAGCGCGCGCATCATCAGACGGTCGTAAGTGTCGCCATGTTCGCCCAGCGGAATTCGGAATTTGAACCGGGGATAGAATCCATACCCATCGACCTTACGAATGTCGTAGTTCACGCCGGATGCGCGGAGCATCGGACCGGTGATACCGGAATTGATCGCCAGTTCGGCAGAAAGTTTGCCGACATTTTGAGTGCGCCCGATGACGATTTCGTTTCCGAGAATGAGTTCCTCGAACTCGTCGAGAAATTTCGGGAACCGATCGACAATCCGTTTTGCACCAGCGAGCCATTCCTCGGTCGCGTCCACACGGCACCCGCCAAACCGCATGTAATCGCACATCATCCGCGAACCAGCCAATGACTCGAAGAGATCGAGAATTTTCTCGCGCTCACGGAACGCGTACATGAGCGGGGTCCCCCATGCGCCCATGTCGCTCAGCAGAAATCCCAGCAGCGACGCGTGATTCTGCAGCCGCGTTAGCTCAGCCAGAATCACGCGCAGATACTCAGCGCGCTCGGGCACTTCGACTCCAGCAAGTTTTTCCACACTGAGCGCGTACGCCCAGTTGTTGGTCATTGAGCAAAAATAATCGAGCCGGTCAGTATAAGGCATCGAGCCGAGATAGGTGGTGTGCTCGCCGATTTTTTCGTGGTTCCGATGCAGATAACCAAAAACCGGTTTGAGCTTCCGGACGACTTCGCCGTCCAATGCAACGTTCATCCGAAACACCCCGTGCGTCGACGGATGCTGCGGTCCCATCGACACTTCAAGCAATTCGCCCTGGAGCCGCGACGACATTGTTACCGGCGGGCGCTCCATAGCTTCAAGTGTTTCAACCGTTGCGCTCATGTGAATGCGAGAGTTAAAAAGTTAAAACTGCTAGATTGTTAAACGGGACACGGGGCGACCTTCTTTTTAACGTTGTAACCGCTTTAACCATTTGACCTCTCATGGCTGCGCCGTGATTTTTTCCGCTCCATCCAATTCCGGTCGCTGCGGATAATGGCTCTTCGCTTTCGCGAGAACCTCATCGTGGGGCGTCGGTTCCCATTCGTAATCGTCCGGCTCACGGTAATCTTTGCGCATCGGATGATCCTCGAACTCGTCCCACATCAAAATGCGCCGCAAATCGGGATGGCCTTCGAAACGGATGCCGTACAGATCGAAAATTTCGCGTTCTTGAAGCTCCGCGCTCCGCCAGACGGGAGTGAACGATGGCAGCCGGGCGCCCTCTGCACGATCGCTGGTACGCATGCGAACGATCACCGGCCCATGTTTATGCGTGATCGAGTACAGGTGATAGACGGCCTCGAGATAACCGGGGACTTTTTCCTCCGTCGTTTCAATGATTTCCTTTTCCGCTCCATCAATGAGCTTCTTTACTTTAGTCGTTTTCTTCACAACGCGGTCCAGCCAATCGACGCCGGTCACATTGGAGCAGAAATCGAGGCACAGCGCCGAGTCGACGCGCAAAAATCTCGCAACCGCGACGGCATGCTCGTTATCGATCAAAAGCGAATGTTCCTGAGACGGACTGCCGTTTTGCACGATCTCGACCTTCGCCCCGGGAACGGCAGCTTCGATGCGGGATTTGATTTCGTCGAGAGATTCCACGGTTAGTTGCGCTCAATTACCGCTGGATGAAAAACGTCCGGATTCGCGGGCGGCTCCAGGTCGTGTTTGCCAAACTTCGGCACAGAAAATTCGCTCGGCTGTTCCGGTTTCAGGAATCCCGCCTTATCGGCGCCGGTAAGTTTTTGGCTATCGATTTTGCGCTGCAGTTCCATGAACGCGTGCAAGAGCGCTTCGGGACGCGGGGGACATCCGGGGATGTAAACATCAACCGGAATGTAACGGTCGATCCCTTTGAGCACGTTATAGCCTTGTTTGAACGGTCCGCCTGAAATCGCACAAGCGCCCATCGAGATTACGTATTTCGGGTCGGCCATCTGGTTGTAAAGGCGCACAATTTGCGGCGCCATTTTCTTGGTCACAGTCCCGGCAACGATCATGAGATCGGCCTGGCGCGGCGATGGTCGGAAAACTTCGCCACCAAATCGCGCGATGTCGTAACGCGAAGCCGCGGCGGCAATCATTTCGATGGCGCAACAAGCCAATCCAAATTGCAACGGCCAGATCGAATTCTTGCGTCCCCAGTTGTAAAGCTCCTGCATGGACGTCACCCAGATTCCCTGCCGTTGCAGCTCGGCGCGTAGTTGTTCGTCGATTTGGCTCATGAGTTAGTTGGAAGAATTACGAAAAGTTACATGGTTACATCGCGGGGCACACCGTTTAACAATGTAACGCTTTTAACCTTTTTAACCAGCAGCGCGCGCTAGCGCTGCCATTGCAAGCAACCCTTGCTCCAAGCCCAGACAAGTCCTTCGATGAGGAGCAGAAGAAAAACGAGAATCGCGATAAACGCCCCGACCGGCAGACCCGTAAACGCAACGGCAAATGGTACGAGAAATACAGCTTCCACGTCGAAGATCAGAAAGATAATCGCGTAAAGATAGTACTGCGCATGAAATTGAATATGCGCGTCGCCAATCGATTCCACCCCGCATTCGTATGTCGAGCTCTTGTCCGGCCCGGGCTTCGGCGGCTGGAAAAATCGCCGCCACAGCCAGGCCAGGGCTAGCGGCATCAAAGGAAAAACCAATGCCACCGACACAAAAACCACGATGAACAAATAAGGATTCGTCTTCATCGAATCGCGATCGCATTCCCCGGGAATACGTCGCTGCCAAGTCTATACTTCGCCGATGGCGAAAAGTGCAAAGAAATTTTCAAGCTTTCGCAAAGGCAGGTCGAAAGTGCAAAGACCAGAGAGAGTCTCGGGAATTATTGAATTCCGCGACGTTGACCCCGTTGTTGGAGCGCCAAGCCCGACATTTCAAGGACGGCCCAGGCTATCCGGGGGATTAAACCCGTTTTATTTCTAGTCTGACTTCCGGCCGAACCATCGTCGCTTTTTTGGCTTCGATTCTTCGGCCGCTGGCTCAGCTGGTTTTTCTTCTTTTTCAGCGGGAGCTTCGCCTTTGGGCTCTTCTCGCTCGGGCTGCTCGGCTTCCGGCGCTTTTTGCTCAGGTTTTGCTTCCAGTTCCTTGCGTTTGGCCTTCTTCTCTTTGGCGGGTTTTTCCTCAGCGATCTGCTCCGCGTCCACCCACTCGATGAACGCCATTTGCGCAGAATCACTTTTGCGTGCGCCGAGTTTGACGATACGCGTATAACCGCCGTTCCGCTCGGCAGACCGCTGCGCGATGTCGTCGAACAATTTTTTCACTGCGTTTTTTTGCCGTAGCATACCCATGGCCGTGCGACGCGCGTGAATGGAGCCGTTCTTGCCGAGCGTCACCATTTTTTCGGCGAGCGGACGGACGGCTTTCGCCTTGGCCAACGTAGTTTTGATTCTCTGATGTTGGATCAGAGCGCAGACCTGATTGGCCAGTAAGGCCCGGCGATGGTCAGCGGTGCGCCCCAGCTTGATCGTCTTCTTTTGGTGTCTCATACCCGGCGAAATGCGACTTTGGCACAGACGTTTACTCTTGGCCAGCAGATGCCGCGTTTGGCACAGCGCTATCGCCGGTCATGGGCAATTCGATCAAGCCCGGCTCGAACTTCATCCCGAGGCTTAATCCGAGCTGTTGCAGTTTGTCCTTGATCTCGTTCAGCGATTTCTTGCCGAAATTCCGATACTTCAGCATCTCGGCCTCAGTCTTTTGGGCCAGCTGACCGACTGTAGTGATGTTTGCGTTGTTCAAGCAATTGGCCGCGCGGACACTCAATTCGATTTCGTTCACACTCATGTTCAGCAGCTTCTTGAGCTTGAGATTTTCCTCGCTCACGCCAGCCGGTGTCTGATCGAACTCAATTACTTCTTCGTTGTAGTGCACGAAGACATCGAGATGGTGCCGCAGAATGGCGGACGCCTGGAGCAGCGCGTCATCCGGGGTCAGGCGCCCATCGGTCCAGACTTCGAGAATGAGCTTATCGTAATCGGTACGCTGACCGACGCGGGTATTTTCCACCGCATATTTTACTCGCGTGACCGGTGAAAAGATCGAATCGATGGGGATCAGTCCGATTGGCTGATCGGCACGCTTGTTCTCTTCTCCTGTAGCAAATCCACGGCCGACGCGCACCTCCAGCTCGGCATCGAATTTGTGCTTTCGATCCAGCGTGCAGATCATCTGTTTCGGATTCAGCACTTCGAAGCCCTGAATGGTCTGGATATCGCCGGCAGTGACTTCGCCTTCCTTGTTTACGATGAGGGACAATTTCTTTGGCTCATGATCCTGGCCGTCCAGCTTGAACTTCACCTTCTTGAGATTGAGAACGATGTCGGTCACGTCCTCGACCACGCCGGGCAGAGTGGCGAACTCATGTTGTGCACCGGAAATTTTTACAGCTGTGATTGCAGCGCCTTCGAGCGAGGAAAGCAGTACGCGCCGGAGAGAGTTGCCGACGGTGTGACCGTAGCCGGCCTCGAATGGTTCGGCTGTAAACTTTGCGTAGGTCTCTGTAGCCGTGCTCTCATCTTTGGTAAGAGTCTTCGGCATTTCAAAACGACCGTAACGAATAGGCATAACTTAATTTTCGATTGTCGAATTTCGATTTTTGATTGGATGCGCAACTCGATGACAAATCGGCAATCGCAAATTTAAAATCGAAATCCTTTCACCGGGTTCCCCCTGGCGAGTGCAGCCTCACGTCCAGCAACGGAGACCCAGGGACCAACGGCGTAATTTTCAAAAACTCGCTGCGGAAGGCCGAATAAATACCATTCTGCCGGTTT
>JBLMXD010000028.1:0-8485 GCA_050257575.1 Alphaproteobacteria bacterium
CCTCGTCATGCGACAGACCATTTTGGCAGCAAAGCACAATCGCCGTGCGTTCGTGTAACGGTAGCAGACTCAGAGCGTGCATAAGATCATGCCTCAAAGCGGGATCGACAGTGTGAGGGTCCTGCTCCGCCTGCCATTGTTCCTCATCCACGCCAACCAGCTCTTTGCGGCGCCGCGCGTCCTCGCGAAAACAGTTGTAGGCGATTCGATAAAGCCAGGTGGAGAATCGCGCTTCACCACGAAAGCTGCGGATGTTCTTGTAAGCCCGGAGAAAAGTTTCCTGTGCGAGATCGTCAGCCAGGGCGATGTCTGTGCGAGTGAGTTGGCGCAGCAAACCGCGCACACTGGATTGATGCCGACGCACGAGCTCGCCGAAGGCGTTCTGATCGTCATCGGCAAGAATTCGTGCAATGAGGTCCGCATCGGTAAGCTCCACAGCCGTAATACTACGGTCTCGGTGGCGGCGGAGGAATGTCCTTTTTGCCTTCCAGTTTCCATACAATCAAATAGCCGAGTCCGATCAGAAACGGAATCAGTCCGAAGGACCATACGCCGCCTTCCCAGTCATTAACGGCGGCAAGCCACACCATCAGGCCCAAGCCGACCATCGTCCAAATAACCCCGCGACGTACATCCGAGCGCCGGCGCACTCGTCGCACCTCGGGTGCAAGCAGTTCTGCTGGAACTGGCTGACCTTTCTCCACCATCATCCGGATCGTGCGTTGACGCATGCGGCTCCCTATTAGGGCGAAGATTCCTATCACCATCACGATCAGCACGGGCGCACCGAAGATGGACATGAACACGATCGCCACGATTGGAATGGCGACAAGATTTCTCATTTCTTTAAGGTCGGCATCCTCGTCTTTGTCGTCACCTTCAATGATGATTCCGTGCTTGCCGCCGAGCTTTTTCTCCAGCTTCTGATGAATCCTTTCAGCGAGATCCGTTGTAGCAGAGGTTGCGGTCGCGCCTTGTGCTGGGGTTGCCGTCGATGTCGCTGCGGTGGCTGCCGTTGCTGCGGCCGCTGCGGTCGCTGCTGTCGGGCTGGTGATTGGCGTTTCAGTCGTAGCCTGCCCAAACAAAGGGCTGCCAGCTACTGCTATCGAGCAAATACAGAGGAGGATTAACTTATTCATAGAGTGTTTGACCATGGGATGCAGTAAACGCCCCGTTTGGATTCAACGATTTTGAGCCTTGAAGGACAATTAAAAAGGTTGCGTGGCGTGGTTGGCTGGACATTATTGTTCCCGCTTAAAACTGCGGGTGTAGCTCAGTTGGTAGAGCACCACCTTGCCAAGGTGGACGTCGCGAGTTCGAGCCTCGTCACCCGCTCCATTCTTGCGTGTGTACCTGTGGCGCAGAACAGCCAGAATACGCTGGGTTAAGGTGCATGAGGAGCTTCTTCAAGCTCAGGCTCACGGCCAACTCGTGATCGTACGCCGGCCCCGGCGTAAACTTCTTCAAATCGAAATTGTATGCAGCTCGCCCAAAGAGTCGCGCGACTTAGTAGCGAAATTTGGTGGACGCAGCGAGAAATTGCCACGCAATTGGCTGGAGCGATTCGCGCTCAACGATTCGAAGCCGATCAAGATTGGAAAGCGCCTGCTCGTTGCGAGGCCGTCGGGCGAGCCAACCGGGTGTAGTGCGGGCTGTCACCAGCGGATTCCGCTTCTCCCTAGCACGCCTGATGCGCTGAGTACAGCGCACCCGACAGCCCGAACCGGCAAACCCCGGTTCCTTATAATTCCCGCTTCTCTGGCCTTCGGTACCGGCGATCATGCTACGACCGCGATGTCGCTTCGGCTCTTGGAAAAGCTCACGCGGCATTGGAAACGCGGCTGGTCCGTCGTGGATGTTGGCACTGGCAGCGGAATTCTTGCTCTGGCCGCGAGCCGGTTCGGCGCCAGCCGCGTTCTGGGTCTCGATGTCGACCCCGGAGCAATCTTGGCGGCCAAATCGAACGCACGCCTGAACAAAATTCGCGGTGCTACTTTTCGATTAGCCGATGGGCGCACATGGAAATCGGCGCGGGCGATCCAGGTCATTACCGCAAACCTATACAGCGATCTATTGATCCAAATCCTGCCGAAACTAAGAAACAGCGCCTGGCTGATTCTCTCGGGAATTCTGCGCGGCCAGGAAACCGAATTCGTTGCTGCCCTGCGACGAAGCAAGGTCGAAATCGTTTGTGTCAAGCGTCGCGGAAAATGGATCGCCATCCTGGCACGCAATCGCCACCGATGTAGCAGCGAACTCTGCAGATAGCTGGTAGAAGGATTTTTTGCGACGCTGGCAGACCACCGCTACAGTAAAAACTCATGTTAACCGAGCAACTTGCCTACGTGATCGTCACGCCATATTCGATGCGAAAATCGCGTACCGGCGGCATTGTGGGCCGGTTGATCTCCCGTACCGGGCTCGACTTGGTTGGCGGGCGAATGTTTGCTCCCAGTACAGAATTATCCCGGCGTTATGCCGATACAATCGTTACGGAAACGGACGCGCGGCATCGCGCTACTCAGCAATTGATTCGCGAGTACGTGCTCAAAAATTTTACGGGCGAAAAAAACGGTCAGCGAGCGCGCGTCTTGTTTTTGATTTTTCGCGGACCGGATGCGGTAGAAAGGATTCATAATGTCGTTGGCCACATCGTGCACGAACGTACCAGCGGAGAGACAATTCGTGACACTTATGGCGACTATATCACCGATGATTCTGGCAAGGTGGTTTACTTCGAACCGGGAGTCGTCACTGTATTCGACCCTGATCGAGTCGAGCGCGATTTGAAGCTTTGGGCGGAATTTTCTGATTCCGACGGAGGCATTCTGGACCATGCTGTCCCCTACCCCTCAGGGGCGCAGATCGAAAAAACGCTTGTCCTGATCAAGCCGGATAATTTCCGATTCCCGAATCTTAGGCCTGGCGGTGTAATCGAAGTGTTTTCGCGCACTGGCCTTTCGATCATCGGCTTCAAGGTTCACCGGATGACCGTGGCACAGGCAGAAGAGTTTTATGGACCTGTCCTGCCGGTGCTTGAAAAAAAGCTCGGCCCGAAAAGCGGCCGCGAAAACTGGGAGAGCATTATCGAGTTTATGGCTGGCAGGAAGCCCGGCGAATGCCCTCCAGAGGAACGTGACGCTCCGGGAACCGAAAAATCGATCGCCATAGTTTACCAGGGCGTAGATGCCGTGCGGAAAATTCGCGATGTCCTCGGCCCCACTGACCCGGCAAAAGCGCCGCCCGGTTCGATTCGAAGGGAGTTTGGGCAGACCATCATGGTCAATGCGGCGCATGCGTCGGATTCTGTCGATAACGCGATGCGTGAAATGGCAATCGTCGGGGTCGATGAAAATAATTTTAAACCTCTGATTGAAAACTTCTACCGCCGCCAATAGTTTGCGCTCCCAAATTTTGAATCAAATTAGCCCGATGGAAATTTCTGAACGCGCCGCTCAACTCACTCCGTCCCTCACTCTTTCGATTGATAGCAAAGCCAAGGCCATGAAGGCCGAAGGCATTGACGTCTGCGGCTTTGGGGCCGGCGAACCCGATTTCGATACGCCCGAACACATCAAGAGAGCCGCGATCGATGCGTTGGAAAGCGGCTTCACAAAATACACGCCAAACGCCGGTATCCCGGAGCTGCGCCAGGCGATCGCGGAGAAGTTGGCTGCCGACAACGGATTGGAGTATCGCGCCACTCAGGTTGTTGTGAGTAACGGAGCAAAGCACTCGTGCTACAACGCCATCCTCGCAACTTGTCAGCCTGGCGATGAAGTCATCATTCCAGCCCCCTATTGGGTGAGCTACCCCGACATGGTGCGGTTAGTGGGTGCCGAGCCCGTGATCGTACCCACCAGCGAACGAAACTCCTGGAAAATGCGCCCGGAAGATTTTGAAAATGCCATGACTCCGCGCACGAAGATGCTGATCATGAACAGCCCGGGCAACCCAACCGGCTCTGTTTATACGCGCGAAGAATTAGAGGCAATCGTCACTGTCGCCGCCGAAGAAGACATTTACATCTTATCCGATGAAATTTACGAGAAGCTCGTTTACGACGACGCTATACACGTAAGTATCGCGTCGCTCTCGAAGGAGGCCTACGACCTGACGATTACCATTAACGGATTCAGCAAAGCGTACGCGATGACAGGGTGGCGGCTGGGCTATCTGGCGGCACCGGACGAGGTGGCAAAAGCGGTGAATTCGATCCAGAGCCATACGGCTTCGAATCCGTCATCCTTTTCGCAATACGGCGCGCTTGCCGCGCTCAAGGGCGATCAACAACCGCTCGCAGATATGCGGGAGGAATTCGATATGCGTCGTAATTACATGTTTGATCGCATCTCAAAGATCTCGAATGTCACTGCGGTCAAGCCACAGGGCGCATTTTATGTGCTGGTAAACATCAGCCAGCTTGGACTGACTTCTCAGAATTTTGCAGACCGTTTGTTAAGCAAAGCAAACGTCGCGGTCGTGCCGGGTGCCGCCTTTGGCGATGATCGGACCGTCCGGTTCAGTTACGCCACGAGCATCGACGTGATCAAAAAGGGGCTGGACCGCTTCCAGGACTTTTGCCGCACGCTGTAGGTGGAACGCGTTGTCGTCAACGCGTTGCCAAAGTAATCGTGCTGCGCTTCTAGCGTGTCTCAATGTCTGGCGACCTCGCCCTGATTCTCCACGCTCATCTCCCCTTCGTTCGCCATCCCGAGCGTGAGCGTTTCCTCGAAGAAGAGTGGCTTTTCGAAGCGATAACGGAAACATACATCCCGCTGCTGCGTATGATGCAGCGACTCGTGAACGATGCTGTTCCCTTCAAAATCGCGATGTCGATCACGCCAACGCTCTGCGCCATGCTTCAGGATCAGTTGCTGTGCGATCGTTACGTCCAGCATCTCGAACTATTGATTGATCTTGGCGCTCGCGAGAAGAAGCGGAACCGAAAGAATGCCCAGCTCTACGAGCTGTCTGACTTTTACTTCGAGCTGTTCTCGGAAACCCGTCGCCTTTTTGTCGATGAATGGAAGGGCGATCTGGTGTCTGTGTTCCGTGACTTGCGAGACACCGGTGCGCTCGAAATCGTCGCCAGCGCAGCGACCCACGGCTTGCTGCCGGTTCTCCAACAACAATCGCCTCAAGCGGCGCGTGCCCAGATTTTGATCGGACGCGATGCATACATGGACACGTTCGACGCGGAGCCTGTTGGATTCTGGTTACCCGAATGCGCTTACGGACCTGGCCTCGAAACTACGCTACAGAAAGCCAACCTCCGGTGGTTCGTTCTCGACGCTCCAGGATTGCTTCTTGGAGAACCGCCCCCGCATCACTCAATCTACGCTCCCTGTTATACGCCGGCAGGGCTGGCAGCTTTCGCCCGTGATCCGGATGCCAGCCGCCAAGTCTGGAGTGCGCAAGAAGGCTATCCCGGCGATCCAACCTATCGGGAATTTTATCGTGACATCGGGTTCGATTTACACATGGAACATTTGGGATCGAATGCGCGCGGCCCCAGAAAATTTTCCGGCATAAAGTATCATCGCATCACCGGAAACGGCGGGGATAAACAGTTGTACGATCGAAGAGCAGCTGAAAAGACAGCGACCCGGCATGCAAAACACTTCCTGAAAAAACGCCGCGAGCAGATCAGCGAAATCGGCGAAATTGGTTTCGACCCGATTCTTATCGCTCCATTCGATGCAGAATTGTTCGGACACTGGTGGTTCGAAGGACCGATCTTTCTGGAAGAATTTGTTCGGCAGGCGGCGAACGAACGAAATCTGGGATTTACTACACCGAGCGAATATCTGGCGGCCCATCCGACTCAACAGATCATTGAACCCGCTCCCTCGACGTGGGGCGAGAATGGTCACCTCGCGGTCTGGTTGGATCCTAGTAACGCCTGGATCTATCCGCATCTGCAAGCGGCGACGGACCGCATGACCGAGCTTGCACGGCAGCACACCAACACGCCTGTAGGGCAACCGCCTCGGTTGCCAAACGAAGCGTCGGCAGAGGAGGCGCCTGCCCTACAATTCACCGATCGTTTCCTGAAACAACTCGTCCGCGAGCTTTTGCTGGCGCAAGCAAGTGATTGGGCGTTCCTAATGAAAACCGCTACCGCGCGCGAATACGCAACAAAACGGACAACCGATCATCTTGCCCGTTTCAACCGCCTGCACGATCAGTTTGTCACCAACGATCTCGATGAGAAGTTTTTGCGCGAGTGTGAATGGCGCGACAACATTTTCCCAAACGTGAACTGGCGTTACTATGCGTAACCTGCGAATTGCCACGGTCGCCGCCTGGGTCGTCTCGATCGTTTTTGCGCAAATCGCCCCGGCGCAAGAATCACCAATCCCCGGCCCTTCTACGACGGTCGAGCAATCCCTTTCTCCCGAGATTTCACCCGAACAGGCCGTAGCGCCCTCGCCTACTCCGGAGCAATCGCCGTCAGTTTCACCGGTCAGAAGCGTTCGCATCAGTTTCGTTCCGCCCCCGCTTGAAGGCACGATTAGCCTGGGAGTTTATGACAAGACCGGAAAACTGGTTCGTGTCCTTCAACAACAAGCTCAACTCGGTCAATTCGCTGTCGGCGCGGATGGACTCGTAACGGAATGGGACGGCAAAAACGACGACGACCAGGACCTGCCTTCCGGGAAATATCGTGCGCGGGGATACTTGATTGGCTCGCTCAAATTGCAGGACCTGGGCGAGAGCGCGCCGCCCCCAATAGCGAATGATACTAGTACGGTGGTGAGGGTGAGACTCGTCCAAAATCCATTGCGAAACGACAAGAAGCCCATTGTCGAACTCGGCATCGCGTTCGACGAAGATGGAAGCTACCTGAAAACAAGCGACGGCTTGCCGCTTTTCAGTCTAAGCGAGACACCGAATCTGACCCGGGCATGGATTGCAAAAAAAAGCGAAAACGCAGTCGATGCGTGGCAGGATAATGGAACGCAAGTACATCAATTTCGTGTCTCGAACCTTGACCAAATGATGGCTTTCGATTGCGGCCAGGTTGAGCTGAAGTAATACGGGAGGAGGAGGTCTTCCGACACACCGCTCCTTTCGGGCGATTAACTAGGTCACCATTCACTACATGGCTGGCGCTCGCAGTTTCTAGAACACCGCTGGTCAGGAACTAAGATTTCTGCTATTTAAGCGCGCGATGGCTACGCCTGAATTTCAACAGACGCTTGGCAAGGTTGCCGGATTTAGCGGCACCGCGCTTCACACGGGCGAAAAGGTCACGCTCAAACTTCACCCCGCCCCCGCAGACCACGGAATTAAGTTTAAGCGCAAAGATCTGCAGGACGAGCCTACCATCGACGCCAAAATCGAAAACCTGAAAACGGTCGAACGCGCCACCACGATTGGCGAAGGATCGGTGCGTGTGCACACGGTCGAACACGTGCTGGCGGCCCTCTGGGCGATGGGGGTGGACAATGCCATCGTAGAAATGGACGCAAACGAGCCGCCAATAGGCGACGGCAGCGCGCAAGTCTACGTTGATTTGGTGCGCAAAGCCGGTGTCACCGCGCAAGAAGAGCCACGAAAATTTTTTGACGTGCGCGACACCATGCATGTCGAATCCAGAACAGGTGCCCTGCTCGTCTTGTTGCCCGACAGTAAGTTTCGCATCTCGTGCACGCAGGCTGGACCGAACGGCCAATTCACACAGTTCTTGTCGATGGAGGTTACGCCTGCAGGGTTCGAGCGCGAGATCGCTCCGGCGCGGACATTTGTTTACTACGAAGACGTCAAGCCCCTGATGGACAAGAATCTGATCAAGGGCGGCAGCCTCGAAAACGCAATCGTCGTGCGCGGCGAGGCGGTGTTGAGCAAAGAACCGTTGCGTTTCACCGATGAATTCGTCCGTCACAAGATTCTCGATATCGTCGGGGATCTCGCCCTTGTCGGGCGACGAATTCGGGGACACGTAGTCGCGGTGAAACCGGGTCACGCTGCAAACTCGGAGTTGGCACGATTGATCGCGCGCGAGCAGACGCGCAGAAGCGCCATAGCCGTATCGCGCGTAGTTCCAACTGGCGACGGAGGATTGGATACCGATCAGGTGATGCAAATCCTGCCCCATCGTTTCCCGTTTCTCATGGTTGATCGCATCATCAGCTTTGAAACCGAAACAAAATGCGTTGGCGTCAAAACGGTCACCATCAACGAGCCGTTTTTTCAAGGACATTTCCCGGGTCACCCGGTCATGCCGGGCGTGATGCAGGTGGAAGCCATGGCGCAGGTGGCCAGCATTCTTCTGTTCAAATTGGCGAAGACCACCAGCCGTATCGGCTATTTCATGAGCGCGGATGAAGTGAAATTCCGAAAACCAGTTTTACCGGGCGACACCATTTTCGTTCACGCCGAGCTCACCAAATCCCGCGGTGAACGCCTCGCCAAAGCCAAATGTCACTGCGTCGTGAACGATGCGATCGTTTCCGAAGCCGAACTGATGTTTACATTT
>JBLMXD010000029.1:0-7070 GCA_050257575.1 Alphaproteobacteria bacterium
GCAGCACGGGCCGATGATAGACAAGATCCTCCGCGGGTTGCGTGGCCTCTTCCGACGCTCTCGGGTCAATGGCGAGCCATGCCGGAGGTTCGCTCCACAATGGGGGGTACATCACCTGTTGGGCCAACATACGTTTACAACCCCATTTCTTTCGCTACGTGCTGGTAGGTGGCGGTTTCCTCTTCGTGCGCTCGTTTCCAGCGTTGCAAGTTCCAGATCTCAAAACGCCCGCGGTTGCCGACAAGAGCGACCTCATTTTTCAATCCAACCCTTTGACAAAGTTCTTCTGGCAACACCAAACGACCCTGACGGTCTGCACCGGCATGTTGAGCGCGTGAATGCAATTGTCGCAGGAAAACGCGGCGGTCACGCGCAGGAACCCTGTCGTTGGTTTCAGCGGCAGAGCTCATTTTGGCAAACTCAGTCGGCGACATGACGAGGAGAAATTGGTGACTCGCTTCAGGCAAAAGGATGAATTCCTCCGGACGATTGCGCCGCCAGCGCGACGGGATAGTGATCCGGTTCTTCTCGTCAATGGAATGCCGGAACTCGCCGGCGTAGAAACGTTCGGGTTGAGAATCGGCGTCCATGTGTCATGTGGAGTAATAGCCCACTTCACTCCACTTGACCCCACCTTTAACAACCTCGGGAGGAGCGGGTCAATAAAAATTTTCGATGATTTCGTCCCTGGAACCTGGGTCAATTCACCGCGTCTACAGGTCGTCTCTGGCATCAGAAGGAAGAGGGCAGCTCACGATCAAATCGCAGCTTCACCCGAGGTCGCACTCCGCGAACATTTCTTGCACGGCATGATGCAGACCGTAAGCTCCTCAAACGATGAAATCTTTCCGACCATTACTCGCACTCGCCTGTGCTCTTCCCGGCTGGTGTGTCACTGTCGGATTGAGCGAGGCTCAGCAGGCTCCGACTGATGCCGTGAGAGTGACCATGTCGATGCATCCGGACGGCTCTCGCACCGTTTACAACTTTGATAACGCGCAGCATACGGCAGTCGCAACAACCACGGACCCCGATGGCAAAGTGCGTGAGACGATTCATTATCAATTGGATAATGCGGGCCGTTTCGCTACCGGCGAAGTTTCGGGCCCGGATGGACGCGTCCGCCTAAAAAGTCGCTACAAATACGACGATTCGGGACACATTCTGGAAGAAGCACAAAGCACAGCGGACGGCACCCTTTTACACAGGATCGTTTACAGCTACGATTCGGAGGGCAAGCAAAGCGGTTATTCCGTCTTCGACGCTTCCGGTAAATTGGTCAGCCGCACAGGCGGCGCTCCTGTTGCCGCTCGTCCTTCTCCTTCACCCAAATCGCGCGAAAAACCCAGGCGGTAACCTTCCGCGCCAACGCGCCGACGATAGATTGTCTCTGTCTGGGACGGAACCTATGGTGTCGGACTTGCGCTACCGACAGCTGCCGAAGACGGCGACGGGGTGGCTTGCGCCTCAAGCGGCAATTTCAAATTGTTGAATTCAGCGTTGCTGATCAGAAATGTTCCGTCGCGTCCGTCCACACGCGCATACACACTACCGTCGTTGTTTTGAGCGCCGACGATTAATTTGTGCGTTGCCTTATTGTCCGGGGAAGTGATGAAAGCGACCACGATTTGTGGTTTATCGAAGCCGTGTTGAGGCCCTGTCGTTCCGACCCAGCGCAGCGCATACAAATTTGATAAGGTTTTTATCAGCGATTGCAGATTGGCTTGATTGATCGCTCCGGTTCCTTTCACCCGATGCCACTGGTTGCTTTGGTCGCGCTCCAATGAAAGCTCTTTGTCTGTCTTGACGGTGACCTGATGAATTTCTTCCGGCTTAAATTTGAAGATCGACAAATCCTGCCATCGCATCGGATCCGGTGAAATCTGGTCAAGCAACCCGCGACGGACAGCCACCACAAATGGCTCATCCGTCAGGCGCGCATAGACGTTCCCGCCGTCTTCTTTTCCAAATGCGATGGTGGCGAACGGCTCCTCACCTGCTTTGGATTCAGCCGTGTTTTCCGACGCAAAGGAACTGAAGGTCAGTTGCAGTTGAGGTTTATCCAGCCCGTACTTGGGTAGATTGGAAGCGACGTCCTCAACGAACTTTGTTACCCGCTCATTTTGCAACGTATCAATCATTCGCCGGACTGCGCCTGAATCGGCGGGAGCGTTATTTGGACCGACGATCGTCCAGTTGTTCTCTTTGCGCGCGAGAACAGTCTTACCTTTGCCCGGTGCATCGATCGTGATCCGATCCAGAATGTTGGTGTCGATGCGGACCAAATGGTTATCGCGCAAGTCTGCAGGCTTTGTATTCAGGACCTGTTCAATTTTTCTTGGCAACGTGTAGACCGATCCGCGAGAGGCGAACCGCACATAAACCTGCTCTTTTTCTTTCTCCGGCACACTGCCGATTTGCAGCGTCTGCCCTTTGTCGTCTCGACCGGCAACCTTAATTGACTCTCCAATCTCCACCTTCTGATCTTTTTTCTGGTCTTGATCAAACAAGGTGATTGAGCCACGCGGCTCTGCTAATCCGTAGGGACGCAGGTCGCCGCGATCATCGGCTACGAATCCTTCAATGCGCGCGGAGGTGACCTGTGAGATTAGGTCGTTAACTTTCTGGTCGTCGGCGCGCGCCCGGAGAGGCTTAAGAATTTCCCAGTGCGTATCTTTCTTTTCCAACTCCATCTCACCGGCGGGCGTTTTTAATACCACCCGGCGCACCTGGGCAGTAACCAGATCAGTCAGTTTTCTGTCCCGGAATTCCTCCGGCTTCTTATCGATATCTTTCTTCACCGATTGCGCGGCGAGAAACGTTTCCTTTGAGTTCTGGAACCGCACATACATCCTGTTTTCCATTGCGGCATCTTTGCCGAATAAAATTTCAGGCGGGCGGTCGTGGCCGAGCAATTTGAGTCTCAGCTTTGGATTGTTCAGGCCGTACTCGGCGAGTTTGCTTTTATCGGCATCGATCTCTTTGGCTGGGATTGTTCCCTCCTTTTGCCAGTTCTCCAGGTCCGACAACAAGGTCCCGACCAATGCACTGTCTGCCTGGTCCTTGATGGGCGTTTCCAGCCGCCATTTGTTATCGCGACGCCGTAGCTCAATCCTCTGATCCCCGTTCTGGATGATAATGCCATCGATCTTGTCACGATCGAAATTCACCATGTTCTGCGCCTGTCGCTGCGCTTCCCCCGTGCTGGGCCGCTTCATTTCGAAGAACCGGAAGTAAGCGACACCGGCGATCGCAACGATCGCGAGGATGACGGTAGTCTTCCAATTCATGTCAGACGCGCCGTTGCCACCAAACTATGGTTCCGATGGCGGCGGGAATCAGTGGCATAAGTACCAGAAGGATCCAGCGCAGCCGGCGCAACGCTTCTGGATCGAGGCTGAATGTGAGAGGCTTCGGAATCTTCGGCGCGATCCCGATCAACTGTTCACGGCTCAAGAGCCAGTTCACAGCGCCGGAGACAAAATCAAGGGCCGCCTGATCCTGCATGATCGCGGTATCCTGGACGAACGCGGCGTTGCTGACTGCAACAAGACGCGACGAGTTGACTTGCACCCGAGCATCTGCGCTACCGCCCTTTTCGACTGAAGCAGCGATTATCAGCGGCACGTTGCCAGCTTTTTTGGCGTCCTCCTGCAGCTTTATTTGATTGTCCGTGTTGTAATCGGTTTCGGCAAAGTAACCTTTTTCCGCCTGGATGAGCGGCTCCAGTCGGATATTGCTGGCACGGACGCGCTCGGTTTCCAACGTCAGGGAAGAGGTGCCGCCAACAAAAATTGCGCGAACATCAGCGAGCCGCCTGGTAACCGGACTATCTCCGAGGAAACGCGCCTGGACATCTCTCGTTAGGGCCAGCTCCTCGATTCCCGTGCGCACGAAGACCATCAGTCTGTCGTTATTTACCCTCACGCCTACTTCGTCGAGGAAAGCGCGCAATCTTGGGGTGTTGGCCGTTGGATCGAGCAGAACCAATATTCGTCCCTGCTTGTCCCAGAAATCGCGCAGCAGTTTCATTTCGCGATCAGAAAAATCGTATTGCGGTCCGACAATCATCACTGCGTTTACGTCATTCGGGATTGCAGGCTGGTCGAGAAGGTTTAGCTCTTGAAAGTTAATGTTTTCGTTTTCGATGAATGTCTTTAGCAAGCTGATCGGGCTGGTGGGTGCTGACAGGGCTGGTTCCTTGTGACCAGTGACATATCCCAGCGTTTTCTTTTTCCCTTCCACAAGATCGATCATCGCGCTGGTTATGGCCTGCTCGCCTTTAAACGCGGCCACCCGTGGGCCCTCACCAAAGGCCATCCCGCTCTGGTCGATATCGGCCATCTCTGACGCCTTCACAGTCTTGTTGCGACCCTCGTAATCGAGCACCAGGAGGCTTTCGTCTGTGACGACTTTGTATTTGTCGAACAATTCCTTCGCGCGGGAAAGATTCCGCTCGGGATCAATCTGCTCGAGATCGATTTTCCCTTTCCCGGCGTACTGATATTCAGTCAGCAAATTTTGAACGTCTGCTGTTATCGGTGTGTTGGGCGAAAAGAAAACCGTGATTCGCATCTTGCCCTTGAGGGTATCGAGGAAACGCTTCGTCTTGTCCGACAACGCATATTTCTGGTCGCGCGAGAAATCCCAGCGCCTGTAGTGTTTGAAGGCGAACGAATTCACCATCGCCGCTAAAAACAGGACCAACACGACCTGCACCAGAACGTTGAGACCGATCCGGATCCGGCCGATTTTCATTCTCCTGCGTGTACGCGGCTTGGTTGGCTCAGCCATGGATCAGAGCCTCCATTTCCGCGATTGGAATGCCTGATAAGTAAGCACCAGGACCACAACCGTCATGCTCACGTAAAGGACGATCGGCCGCGTATCGATAACGCCACGGGAGAAAGTTCCCATGTGTTCGATGGCAGAAAAATAGCCCAGCAAATCGCGCGTTGTGGACGTTACGTCGAGCAGAATGAACTGCACCAGGCCGAGGAAGAACAGCAGCGTAATTGCACAGAACGAAATGATTGCCGCGACAATCTGGTTCCGCGTCAGCACCGATGTCAGGCAGCCGATTGAGAGATAAAACATGCCGAGCAGCAGAAGCATCAGGTACGAACCGAAGTATGCTCCGGGAGAATTCGCCGCCGGTTGGTTTGTTATTCGGAGAAAGATCCAGAAATAAAGCAGCGTCGGGATCCAGAGCATCACGTAAAACACCAGTGCGCCAAAGAATTTCGACAGCACTACCTGCCAGTCCCGCACGGGCGCAGTCGTGAGCGGTTCAATCGTGCCGAGCTTAAATTCTTCGGCAAAGAGCCGCATTGTGATCAGGGGAAAAATGAGGACGAAAGCGAACCAGAAGAAGATGGAATTAAAGAACGCTTCCTGGATTGTGTATTGCACCTGGCGCTGGTTCATGAATGAGACCTGGAAATAAAAATCGATGCCGCTGATGATCAGGAAAAAGATCATTACGATGTACGCGATCGGGGAGTAGAAATAACCGCGCACTTCGCGCGAGAGCAGGGTCCAGAATTTATGCATGGGGCTGAAGCGAAGGAGCGATGGAGTGTTGGAGTGATGGAGTAATGATGTACTCGTCCGGGTCTTCTGCGATGCGCGCGACCCAGTCCGCGTCATCACGTTTTTGCTCGAGCTTCTCGATCAAACGCAGAAGTCGATTTTCGACTTCGTAATGGAGCACATCGAAATCATGGAAACATTTGTTCGAAATCTGCTGCGTTTGTTTCAAGCCGAGCGCTCGGGTCATCGTCTCGCCCATTGATCCTAGCGCGTAATAGAGAAATTGGATGTACTCGTTAATCGAACGCCGGCCGTATCCTTCCGCGATGTTTGCGGAGATCGACTGCCCAGCGTCTGCCAGTTGCGAGCGCAGTTTGAAATCGATATTGCCCTCAATGAAACCAACCTTCCAGACCAGCTCAAACAATTGCATGGCTTTCTGCCACACGATCAGTTTCATGTATCCGCGATTCTTGTTCCGAAGTTCTGTCTCGTAACAATCCATTACTCCACTACTCCATCACTCCACTTTTTCCGGTCAGACTTGATCTGGATGCGTCAGTTCAACGAATACATCCTCGAGGGTTCCACGCCTCTGCGTTAGTTCGCGCACCGTCCAGTGACGTTCGACGGCGAGCCGGAAGACGTCTTCGCGCACATCGGCGCCCGATTCGACTCGCAATGAGAACCTTTTCCACTCCTCTTCGCCGTCGATAGCCACTTCCCGGACACCCGAAATCTTTTTAAGTTGCTCGGCTCCATCATCGTTCCCGACCTTTGCTTCGAGCTCGACGCCACCAGCCTGTCGGATCTTTCCCAGCAAGTTTTCCGGCGTGTCGCATGCCTCGATTCGCCCCTTGTGAATGATTATGACCCGGCTGCACGTCATCTCGACCTCCGGCAGGATGTGGGTCGAAAGTAAGATAGTGTGCTGCTTGCCGAGGTTTTTGATTAACTCGCGCACCTGGCGGATTTGATTTGGGTCCAGACCGATTGTCGGTTCGTCGAGAATGAGAAGATCGGGTTCGGCAAGCAGCGCGTCTGCCAACCCGACACGCTGACGATAGCCTTTCGACAGGGCGCCGATGAGCTTTCGTTCAACCTCCTTAAGGCCACAGAGTTCCTTCACATCGCCAACGCGCTCTGCAACGCGCCGGTGCGACACGCCCTTAAGCGCGGCGCGATAATTCAAGTACTCCGTCACACGCATGTCGCTGTAGAGCGGAACATTTTCCGGCATGTAGCCGAGGTGCGCTCGCGCCTGAAGCGATTGTTCGAAAACATCGAATCCCGCGATACTCGCGCGTCCTGAAGTTGGTGGCATGAAGCCGGCGAGGATCCGCATCGTCGTGGTCTTGCCGGCGCCGTTCGGGCCGAGAAACCCCATGATCTCGCCTTGATCGACTTCGAAGTTCAAATCCTGGATGGCAGTCTGACCAGCGTAGCGCTTCGTCAGATTCTCAACTTTGATCATTGTGCAACACTTCGATGAGACAACCGAACCGCGAATGCGTTGGCAAATTTTTCATCGCGCCGTG
>JBLMXD010000030.1:0-6938 GCA_050257575.1 Alphaproteobacteria bacterium
CGGGTCCGTGAGCCATGAAATGAATGAAAATCAGCCTCGGCGATTCGCCGACAAAGTGATTGTGGATACCGGTGATCCCAATGCCGCCGGCCCGTAGTTTTTCCACTACTGCTGTCACTTCACTCGTTAGGGCACACACTTCCCCCATCATCTCGGCGTTTTCGTCTTTCCCCGTGAAGCTTGCAAAGGAGTCGACCTGACCGGCGGCCAGGCGTACGCCTTGTAGTGTCACCGGCACATCGGTCCGAAAGAAATCCACGACGTAATTGCCTTCAATCCAAACACCCGAACGGCCAAGCTTGGCGTCGATTTTCGACGTTTCAAGACCATGCGCTGACTGCAAAGAAAACGCCGTGCAGACCGCGAGCAGCGAGAAGACAACTAATCGTTCACGCATCAATTTTGCCTCTTCATAGGCTGACGTGAAGGTTGTGGTTCTCCATGTTTATCGCTCCTTCGGTCGCCTAACGAGCAGCGTGGAATCTGTTTCCGCTCTTCTTAGAGGCAGTTTGTGGAAAAACGCCGAGGAATGTCAAGGGTCTAACGAGAGGAGGATAAGCCACGGCAGCCACGCTGAACTTATTTCGCAATGGGACTGTTGGCTTCATCGAATTGGTTAGACATATCACAGGTCTAAAGTCGGGCCGACAAGTTCCATTCCATGTTTTTCGATGTTGAGGTCATTATGAAGGTTTAGCTTGCTTAGAGTTGAGCACGACGATGATTTATAAGCACGTGCTGAACCGGCCCAGGATCGGAGTCCGCAGTCCGTTGGATTGAATTTGTCTGAACGCGCCGAGGTCAGGGCAACAATTTCGGCAAAACGTTGCCGACAAAATCCACCAGGCCATGGCCGATCATGTTTGCCACCAGATCGCGGCGCCACAGGTAGAACCCGGTAAGGATTAAGGCTGCTGCGAATGCGATGAGGATGTTTGCCGCGCCACCGGTCCAATGACCGAGCGAAAAGATGACCAGTGGAATTGTAACCGACAAAAACCGGCCGAGACCGATCAATTGCAATCGTTCGATCGCGTAACCGCGGTAAAATAATTCTTCTACCACTCCGGCCCGGAAAACGATCGCGGTGATCAACCAGAGCGGTAGTTTCTCGAACGCGGCAGAACCGGGACCATGCCCATACCCTGTGACATGAGCGAGCGCGAGGACGGCCACTGCCGACACGATTGCGATAACCCAACCCCACACGATCGATTTCCACCAGCGTGCTGTTCCCAGACCAATGGAACGCAAAGGTAAATGTTCACCCCGCCGGATAATCAGAATTAGCGTGACCGCGCTCACCCAGATAAGCGCTTCTTTTAGAAGCGCCGAGGTAAACGTTGTCCCGGGAATAAAAAACGCCACTCCCTGGCGGATCACCAGTAGGCCAAAGAGCGAGACGAACAATCCAACCCACGTGGCGCGCGAAACTTTGCCGGGAACCGACGGCTGATCGGGCGTGAGAGCGAACGACGCAACGGGATTCTCAGTTTCCATAGATTCCATTAAGATGCCGCAAAGCGCCCTTTGGATTCAAGAAAAGCGGACACGGTTCAAGCGGCACGGGGTGGGCAGGCGAGGTGCCTGCTCTACAATTAAACATTGGCCTGTCGCGTTACTCGACTGTGACCACTGTGCCGACCGGTACTTCGGAATAAAGTTTCTCGGCTGCTTCCCAGGGCAATCGAATGCAACCATGTGAGGCCGGATAATTCGGAACAACGCCGGCGTGCATTCCAAAATCAAGACAGCTCAACCGCATGAAATACGGCATCTCAACGTGGTAGATCGTGGAACGATGGTTACGCTCCTTGTTGGTAACGACGAACTCGCCCTTCTTTGTTGAATACCCTGCTCGCCCGGTGGAGCATCGCGCGTGATAAATCTGTACGCCATCTTTGACCAGGGCGATCCTTTGCGACGCCAGAGAGATTTCGACCCGCAACTTGTCCGGCGCCGGTCCGCCGCCGAGCAGAATTTGTGTGGACCGCCAATGTCCGGTCTCCGCTGCGATATCTAACGCGGACATTTTGTTTCGGGTCGTTAGGGTGGTCCGATTGGCGCCGGCATCCTTTAGAGTGCGTAAGTAATCAACCTGACCGAGACCGGCGGCGAGCATCAACACTGTCACGTTGCGATCGTCTTCGATGTAACTGCGCAATCCTTTCGGAAGCAGGGCCAGAAAGTCGTCGTCGCAATGCGACGGGAGAACGGTATTGGGATCCGCTCCGCAATTGAGGAGCGTCATGAAAAGCGTGGAATTGCTGCCGGCGATCGCATATGCGAGGTACGGCACTTGTTTACCTTCCGGTGTCGGCGGCGCCGTGTGTTTGGTGAGGAGTAACCGGATTTCGTCCTTTTTTCCTGCTTGTACCGCCCTGGCCAAGGCGCGACGCGCGCTGGCTGTCCACTCGGAGGTCGTGGGCAACCGTTGCAGCACGGTTTTGATGATCTCCGGGTTTCCACCATCAAGAGCAAAACTGAGAAGATCCTGTCCATCCGCGCCCGGGGTTTCCGCATGTAGATTGGTTGAGTGCGCCACGAGGAATCGGAACATTTCCGGATCTCCATGCATCGCTGCGGCCATCACCGGCGTGAAACCGTTCTTGTCGGCAAGATCGACGGTAGCTCCGGCATCGACCAACCGGCGCGCTGTTTTCCAATCCTCTTGCGACGCAGCAATCAAGAGCGGTGTGCGGCCTTGAGCGTCGCGTCCATTTGGATCAACGCGTTCCAGCAGGCACAAGTCGATGAGCGAATCGCGCCGCACTGTTACAGCCCGCACCAGTTCGTCCGGCGAAAGGGTTATTCGTGCGGGAGGTTCCGGCCCAATGGTCAATCCCCATAAAAGAATCAGAACCAGAGCGGCAAGGCCCGCTCGCAGGACGAATCGCCTCTGGAACATGCGCATGGGGATGCTTGGGTTGCCAATTATTCGCCTTCCGTCAATCAATCTGGCATGGCCGGGATCGAACTGCGAGTACGACTTTGAGCCGGCCGACTGCGCATCCGCAGGTCCGCCGTGGCGAACCGGAATTGGACGCACAGGGTTGAACATTGCATGTTGAGCAGTGTCAAAACTCGAACCTATGCGCTTGTCCATCGTTGCTCTCTGCCTTGCGCTGAGTACTTCGTTTGCTGCGCAACCAGAGGCCGTGCCCAGCGCCTCGGTTCCGGCGAATTCGTCCGCAGCTGAAACGGGCAAGGATGTAGTTCATCAGTTGAACAACGCTTTCGAGAAAGTCTTCGAGACTGTGGCGCCCGGCGTGGTCATCATTGAGTCTTCCAAGAAAAGTGATGCCGGCGAGAGTTCGCCTCTGGAAGACCTGTTTTTCCAAGGACCGCCGGATGAAAACAATCCGCGCCGGAATCCCGGTACGCCGCGACCGGTCCAGAGCGAGGGTTCCGGCTTCATTGTGCGTGCCGATGGCTACATTTTTACCAACGTCCACGTAATCGAGGATGCGGACAAAATTGACGTAAAACTGCAAGATGGCCGCGAATTTCCGGCGCGCGTCATAGGGACGGACGAAAAGACGGACATCGCGGTGATCAAGGTTGATGCGAAAAATCTGCCGGTGGTTCCACTCGGCGACAGCGACACGGTGCGCGTGGGACAATTTGCGTTCGCGATCGGAGCGCCGTTCAAGCTCGACTACACATTTACCTACGGGGTGATTAGCGGCAAAGGCCGCAGCAAATTGCTTCAGACGAGCGGCTACTCCATCTCGGATTATTTGCAGACCGATGCCTCGATCAATCCAGGTAACAGCGGCGGACCGCTGTGCGACATCGACGGCAAAGTGATAGGAATGAACACGTTGATCAACGGGATGAATCGCGGTTTGGGCTTTGCCATTCCCATCAACATGGCAAAGGACATCGGCGGCGAACTTATCGCCGGGCGCAAAATCGTGCGGCCCTGGCTGGGCATTCGGATCGAAACAGTCGGCGACGATCCGACGATCCGCGATTTGTTTAAAGGCACCGACAAAGGCGTTGTGGTTCGCACGATCGAGGCCGACGCACCGGCTTCCAGGAGCGATTTGCGTCCGTTCGATGTGATCACGCAAGTCGATGGAACCCCGATCACCTCCGATTCGCAGTTGCAACATGAAATATTGAAAAAGAAAGTCGGTCAAACCGTTCAGTTGACCGTTTGGCGAAAAGGTCAGTCGATCAAAGTGCCTGTGAAAACGGGGGAATTGCCCGACGAAATTACCCGCGCATCCAATCGTCCGGTCCAACCAAACGAGTCCAAGCGGCCGGACGTTGGCAAATTTGGATTGCAGGTGCAGGAACTGACGAAGGAGGTTGCGGAACGTCTGCATCTCCCGACGCAGAAAGGCGTGATAGTGACCGATGTGGAAGACAATAGTATCGCCGCGGGCCAGGACATTCAGCGAGAGGACGTGATTACCGAGGTAGACGGCAAGCCGGTCATTGACGTGAAATCGTTCCGTGAAGCGCTCAACAAGGCCGATCCAAAACGGGGCGTCCTTCTTTACCTCGATCGAAAGGGCAGCAAAACGTTCGCCGTCTTAAAGGCTGGCGATTAGCCTGCAACGTCCGCTGTCCTCAGCGGAGAATTTAGCTGTTGCCCGCTAATGTGGATGCGCTGAGGACAGCACACGCTGCACAACACCCGATCTACGTTTTTCCGCTGCCGACGATTACGAGCACGATTCCGCCAATCAAACAGATCCCTCCCAGCACGGGTGGAAACGGAATGGTCTTTTGCTTTTCGGCGGTTGCCTGAATGGGGCCGAGATCCAGCACCTTCTCACGCTTGGTGTACGTGATCCCGCCATATACGAGGGCAAGAATGCCAATAACGATCAGTATGATGCCGATAATGCCGGCTGGTTTCATCGTTTGGATGTTATAACGAGCGGCGGCCTGAGAGCAATTGAATGATCAACACCACGATCGCAATCACCAGCAGGATATGAATGAATCCGCCAAGCGTATATGAGCTGACCAGTCCAAGAAGCCATAGCACGAGCAGAATAACAAATATTGTCCAGAGCATAAGGTTGTTCCTTTTGGTTAAGTTATACCTATCTTCGGATGAGATACTTCCGTTGCGCTTATGTCGACAGAAAAAATTTCTACAACGTCTCTAATGCGGCGCGGAGATTCCATTCGTTCGCTTCAAGTAGGTTGCGGGCAGATTCGTAATCGCGCTCGGTCAATTCCGCCAGGACCCGCACCGCGCGATCGCGCAGTTTCGCACTCGTAGTGTGCAGGTCGACCATAAGGTTCCCGCGTACTTTACCGAGTGCAATCATTGCGCCGGTGCTGATGATGTTCAGGGCAACTTTCGTCGCGGTTCCTGCTTTCAATCGGGTCGATCCAGCCAGAATTTCGGGGCCGACTGCGAGAGTAATCATGAGGTCGACGTTCGGATGTTCTGTAGAGGCAGCGGTGCCGGCTGCGGCCTTTTCCCCAGCAAGTGATGCGCCTGCCGTTACAGAAGCGGGATTACAGGTGAGAAGAATCGTTTTTGCGCCTAACGAGTGCGCCTCCGCAAGCGCGCCCAGCACAAAAGGTGTCCTGCCGCTGGCTGTAATTCCGATCACAACATCGGCAGCGCTGACACCGTGTTGAGGCATTGCCAATACTCCCGCGCTCTCCTGATCTTCCGCACCTTCCACGCTTCGATGCAGCGCTGTGGCGCCGCCGGCAATTACTCCCTGCACAAGGTGTGGCGGCGCGCCGAAGGTAGGCGGGATCTCGCTGGCGTCCAGCACACCGATCCGCCCGCTACTCCCGGCGCCGACATAAAATAAACGGCCACCGTTTCGAAGCGATGCCGTCACGATTTCAATTGCCCGTGCAAGAGCCGGCTCGGCTGTACGCAACGCTTCCTGAACGAAGTGCTCTTCTTCGACAAAGATATGAACCAGCTCGGGTGCGCTCATCTTTTCCAGGTTTCCGGAGCGCGGATTGCGTTGTTCTGTCAATGCAACAGCCAGACTGTCGATCTGAGATTGTGATGGTTTCCGGCTAAACGAAACGTGATCGCGCGCTTCTGCTGCAATCCACGCGGCGCCTAATTCGGGTGCTCGCTCAGCGTGCGCTACGCGGGCGTCGGGAAGATTCTTCTTCAACCTCCGGCGAAACGTGTGCGCGTAAATTGAGTCCCGAAAAAAAAGGCCGCCCATCAGCACCACTTTTGGCGCAAGCAAATGAAGCCGGTCCGCCACCGCCTCGGTGTAGTCACACAGAACGCGCGCGCCGTTTTCGATGATCTCTACGATGCGCGCATCGCCCGCGCTGGCCGCCTCGAATACGACTGGTGCGAGCATGGCAATCTCCATCTTGTCTGCCGTTTGCACCCACCGAACGAGTTCATCGAGATCGTTCAACGAGAGCGCGTGCAGGATTTTCGCAGTGAAATCCATCCTGGCTCGGTGCAAATCGTGTTCGCGCAAGATCAAGCGAAGCGCCTGGATGGACAGAAAATATCCGCCCCCGGCGTCCCCGAGGATATGTCCCCATCCCCCGGCTCGTTCGATTTTGTCGCCGCGTCGTCCGGTCACCGACGAACCACTTCCCGCATTGACGACGATGCCGTCACCGTGATCGAGCGCCGCTGCCAGTCCCGAATCACGATCGCTACCCGTTACAACTTTGGAATTTGGCCAGATCTCGAGACAGATTTCCTTGAGAACTCGGCGGTCTTCCGCTGTTGCGCATCCAGCCAGGAAAACACCGGCGCGATCGATTTGCTTCGGAAGCTCTGCAAGAATCGTCCGCAACCGCTCGGGGGCGGTGAGCCGAAAATTCGACGGCGGCAATTTTCCCTGTTCGAGGATCACCCATGGCGAACTGGGGTCAGCGCTCCCGGCTACGGTTCGTTCGACCAAAACCCAGGCGGTTTTGGTTCCGCCGCCTTCAACCCCGAGGATGCGCTCACCGGGCTTCACGAT
>JBLMXD010000031.1:0-7128 GCA_050257575.1 Alphaproteobacteria bacterium
ATTCCATTGATGACAAACCCCAGGAGGCGATTCAAGGATTGCTTTCCAACGCGATGGCTCACCACCGTTGGGACGAGCAGGACGACAATAACGGTCGGTAACAACCAAATCGGGCCGACAACGACATTCCGCGGCAGGGCCAAATAAATCGCACCGATGGCCAGAAACGCGGCAATTGCCTGCCCGCGTGGTTCAGGCTTGTCAATATGGTGTGCGCCGTCGCTCATTGCGGTCTTCCGCATAAACGAAAATTGCCGTCTGATCAATATTTGTGCTGATCGTCCAAGCTGATGGCTCGATATAACGTTGGCTTACCACTAAAGCCGAGACACGTCTCGCTTTTGATGAATCACGCGTCAGCAACTGTGAACTCTCGCCATTTTGTCTCCTGCGGGATCGTACGCTGGCCGCCGCTGCTACCTGGAACGACGTGAGGCATCGGAGCGGATTGGTTTCGAGAAATTAAATCGCAGTCGGCGCGGGTATATATCTGGAGGTCGACCACTCGGCAAAGTGTCATATCTTGAGTATCGCGCGCTTCGTAGCATCCTTTTCCAGTGCGGCTTTCCCAAAAAGTTCAAAAGCTCCTTACGCGTGATGCGATGGAGAGCCTGCGCGAACACGCCGGGCGTTGGACGCACCCGGTAAGCGCTCGACGCATCCTGGCCACGATTGACCGGGCGGAGTTAGCGCGACTGCGTGAGCAGTATCCATATCGACCCAACGCGCGGAAGATCAACGCATACGAAGACGCTGACTATTGGGTCGGGGTGAACGTAAAACGCGTGCAGGACCTCTGGCTCGATAGGTCGCCCCCGCTACAAATCCTCGACCTTGGCTGCGGCCCGGGCTATTTCCTTTATCTCTGTCAGCTCTTCGGCCACGACGGTCTCGGACTCGATCCCGATGACGAACCCTTCTTTCGAGGGACGACGAAGTTTTTTGGGGTTAGCCGCGTCGTTGCGCGAATCCTCGCACAGACGCCGTTGCCTGATCTCAGTAGGAAATTCGACCTCGTTACCGCGCATCGCGTCTGTTTCCATCGAATCAAACGGAAAGAAAACGGTGAATGGCTGGAATGGACAGAGGGCGACTGGGAATTTTTTATCAACGACGTGCGCGCGCGCTTTCTAAAACCTGACGGCCGACTCCTTTTAGAATTCAATCGGCGCCAGGACGGTTCTTCGTTTTTTACACCGGAATGGCGGACGTTTTTTGAATCACAAGGCGCGTGCATTGTTCGTTGGAAAGCGCTGCTTGCAGCTCATCCGACTGAACGCCCGCGATTCAAACAGATCTGAAAATTGTAGTGCAGGCGCATAACGCTGACCGGAAAGAAACAAGCAAGAAGCGCTGCGGTGGCGAGCACTAAACTGGCACTGACGAGCGGCTAAAGGATCTGTCGGACGTACTTCGTACAAAGATTCTCGCTGACATGTGCTCTGCACCGAATGAAGGATAGCAGTAGCGAAAACGAGGCCTGCCCAGGTACCGAAAAGTAAAGAGTGCCTCTTATTCGACGATGGCAATCCAGCGGTGCAGCCGTCGATTCCGGAGGGCGAACAAGCGTGATTACTACTCAAGGAGCCGCTCTAAGGTTTGTTCCCAACCACTTTGGCCGCCGGCTTACTCACTTCAAGCTGGGCGCTCGCTTTTTGGATTTGCGCAGCCTGCTCTTTCACTTGCGCTATGAGGCTCTCTATTTGCTGCTGTTGCTGCGTGATGGTTGCTTGCAAGCCCTCAAGTGTACGATCCAGCATGGCTTGTTTAGCCGCTTCAGAAATGGCTTGAGGCCTAATGCCGCCTTTGGGTGAAAATCCACCCCGGTCGGGTCCATCCATACTGACCGTGCCCAATCGTCCATCGGAATCGATCATCACCACAGTAGCTGTCGCGGCGGAAATCGGCGCACCAAAGATATTGTCGATGGTGCACCTGTCACTGACCTGACCAAAAACACTGTGCACACCAGAACTGTGGCCGATGATGATATTGTTATCGGCGGTCGTGATGCCAGACCCGGCCATGCTGCCCACGGCAACATTATCGCTCGTGGTTGCGTTGCTCTGGAGCGCTTGATTCCCAATGGCTGTGTTGTCGCTTCCGGTAGTGTTGGCAGCGAGCGCTTCCCAGCCGATGGCTGTGTTGAAGCCGCCAGCAGTGTTATTCATGAGGGCAAAATAACCAGTAGCGGTGTTGGCGGAACCGCTGTCGTTAAAGACCACTGCATCGGTCCCAACAGCTGTATTTTGTGTGCCGGTGGTGTTGAGCAAGAGCGCTGCCGCGCCAACGGCAGTATTGGAATCTGCGTTGTTGAGAGCGAGTGCTCCACCGCCAACACCGGTATTGAAACTGCCGGTCGTATCCAGAGAGAGCGAACGCCAACCGAGTGCCGTATTTCCAGCACCGGTAGTGAGAAGACTAAGCGCGTCGCACCCTCCCGCCGTCGTGTAATTGGGGTAGCACCCACCTGGTGCCGGAGTAACGGCCCGCGCTCCGGGCAAAAGCGCGAAACAGGCTAATACCGGCAGAATGGCTGTCCATATCGTGGTTCGATTTTTCATAATTTGTTTGGTTGTTAAGCTGTCAGTGGATCCCTTTCCCTTTAGGGCTTGCTCACAATCGTTTTGGGCGCCGGCTTCCTCATTTCGAGTTGTGCGTTCACTTTTTTGATTTGCGCGGTCTCCCGTTTAAGCTCGGCCGTGAGCGTCTCTATTTGTTGCTGTTGCTGCGTGAGCGTCGCCCGCAATTTCTGAACTTTGAGATTGAACATGGTTTTTTCGGCAGCTTCAGGAATGGCTTGAGGCCTGATGCCGCCTTTGGGTGAAAATCCACCCCGGTCGGGTCCATCCATACTGACCGTGCCCAATCGTCCATCGGAATCGATCATCACCACAGTGGCTGTCGCGGCGGAAACCGGCGCACCAAAGATATTGTCGATGGTACACCTGTCACTGACCTGACCAAAAACACTGTGCACACCAGAACTGTGGCCGATGATGATATTGTTATCGGCGGTCGTGATGCCAGACCCGGCCATGCTGCCCACGGCAACGTTATCGCTCGTGGTTGCGTTGCTCTGAAGCGCTTGATTCCCAATGGCTGTGTTGTCGCTTCCGGTAGTGTTGGCAGCAAGCGCGTTACCGCCTACCGCGGTGAGGGAACTGCCGGTGGTGTTGTTCATCAGCGCGAAGTAGCCAGTAGCGGTGTTGGCGGAACCGCTGTCGTTAAAGACCAGTGCATCGGTCCCAACAGCTGTGTTTTGTGTGCCGGTGGTGTTGAGCAAGAGCGCTGCCGCGCCAACGGCAGTATTGGAATCTGCGCTGTTGAGAGCGAGTGCTCCACCGCCAACACCGCTATTGAAACTGCCGGTCGTATCCAGAGAGAGCGAAAACCAACCGAGTGCCGTATTTCCAGCGCCACTAATGAGAAGACTAAGCGCGTTGCAGCCTTCGGCCGTCGTGAAATTGGAGTAACAACCCGGTGTGGGTGTCGGTGAAGGTAGGGTGCAATACACCGCCCGGTCGATCCCGATGTAATCCGAGCGACTCCCCGCAGGTCCGCCCTGTTCGACAAAATACCTAAAAGCGAACCGCCCTGACGTCTCCCCTGGGAGACCGCTAATGGTGATCGTGAATTGCGTCCATGCTTCGGGGTATCCGCCTGTTGCGTAGGTCGGGTTAATATCCAGCAAGAGATTAGTGAAATCCCCGACATCGAACGCGGTTGTCCCTACGTCAATGCTCGCGCCATTGGTACTCATCCGAACCTGCAACCGATCTGGATTTATAGACCCTTGCTCTGTGCGCGTGTAGAACGTCAGGGTATCGCCATTCTGCAAACTCACTTCCGGCGTTAACAGCCAATTACTGATCGTGCCGACTCCAGAAGTGTCAAAGAAGTTCGCAGCAATATACGCAGTCGGCGAACCGTCGAACGCAGGAAATACGCTGTCAGTGCCCTGAAACCAGCCGGTCGCTCCCAAGGGTTGGCTGTGGTTTATCAGCGCCCAGCCCGGCAGAGTTGTAATACTATCAAACCCTTCGTCTACGACCGGCGTACAACTCTCCGTGGCGGTCGCTGTTAGCGTTGGCGTAGCTGTCGCTGTGATGGCGACAAGAAAAAGAGCAAGTAATCCGGGAGTCGTGTTCACGTCGGCGCATTCCACAAGCGGGCATCACGAAAAGCGAGCAAAAACATGGGCGTTTGACGCTGCGTTGATGTTGTCCGCATCTGAAATGGTCGGTTTGTGTCGCGATTATTTCAAAGACAACAACTCCCTTTGAAACTTCGCGACCTTACGCAATTTCGCGATAAACCTGAGGCTAAGCTGCGCGTTAGGAGGGAAAATGCAAATTACCAGTGTTGCACGAATTCGCACAGAATTACGCACTTCAACTGCCCGAAATTGTCCGGAAATGTTTGACTTCTTGACCTCTCCGTTGCGACTGCTCTTCAACGGAATGCGCGTCGAATAACTCGATTGAATCACTTCCGCGTCCGGATTCCGATTGGCTCGTCCGGGTTGAAGTAGACAATGCGAGAATCTTCAGCAGGATTTCTGCGAGCGATTCTGGTGGCTCGGCTGACACACTTGTCAATGTTATAGACGGTATCGAATCAAAATTTTGTCTACTACTAGGCTCTGTTTAGTGGCCCATTCCTAGCCGTAGACCATTAACGAACCGAACCGACTCTTTACTTTTCGGCGGTTGAACACATGGCAAGTTTGGGCATTGCTGCGAGAAAAGGTTTGTCAGCTCGTAACATTATGGTCGATCTGTAACGAGTGCGAAATTTCCGTAGTGCCGTCATCGGATTGACGCATGCGGCGGGTTCCCATCTCCTGCTGGCCGGGAGCGGGTTGCCCTACAAAGCCGTGTCGGGGCTCAGAGTTTCCAATCCGAGCAATCCCAGTCCAGCAATCGCTCGAGCCTGGCAATGTCTTCAGCGAAAAGATGGTAAAGAAAAACGTGCTCTTCCCAGTTCATAGCCCGTTCGTACGGCACAATGTTTCTGTCTTTGTTGCGGATCGAACGCAAAGGTTTTCGGCCAAGAAATGATAAGACCGACGCGACCGTTTCACGCTGATTCGCCTTGAAATCTTCGAACTTTACGGCCTTCACTTGCTCACGCGGAAAAAACCTGAAGACGCGCTCGAGTTGTCGCCCATAAAATCCTCGCTCGAGATAGGCAAAACGGCGAGCTTCAGTCGGGGGGGCGCCGGCAATGCGCGTTTGTTCTTCTCGAATCGCGTCGAAAAAATCCAGCGGCTCGCGGCCTCTGTACCGCTGCATGTTCCAATGTGCAAACGCGCGCTCGACCGGGTTCCGCAAAAGGATCAGCAATTTGATGTTCGGATTGTAATTCCATATCCGTTCCGCCGCCGGCTCATGATAAAGATAACTCGGTGTGCAATCGCCGGCGATCATTGAAGGAGCAAGCAACGGGTAATGTTTATGCAGTTGCTGGTAATCGGGCTCGCCCACGAAGAGCGCATCGTTATCAAAGAAGTGGATCTCCTGCTGGTCGCCCATCGTAATGTCCGGACGTCTGCTTAAAAAGTAATGCATCGCCGTCGAGCCGGACTTCTGCGCGCCGGCAAGAATGAAATCAAGCCGCTCAATTTTGCGTCGCTTTCGCCGAAGCACGAAGAGAAGGTATTCAAAAGAGGGCGATTTGGCGAGGGCTGCTGGATCAAAGTCCGCCAATTAAAACCGGCTGATCCATTGTCGGAAGGAGGGAACCGCTCGTGGTGCAGCGGCAGGGACAAGAGGACAGTTGTCGCGTCTAGCCCTGCCCTCTATGGTTCGCCCATGTACAATTGGCTTCGCTTAAAGTTTCGTTATTCAGTTTTGCTTTTCGTCATTAGCATGACCACCTCAGCATCAGCCGATGAAGGCATGTGGCTGTTTAACGCGCCGCCGCTGAAACAGCTGAAGGAAAAACATCAATTCGACCCGACGCCACAGTGGCTTGAGCATTTGCAGAAGGCCAGTGTCCGATTCAACTCCGGCGGGAGCGGATCGTTCGTGTCAGCAAATGGGCTTGTGATCACAAATCATCACGTCGGGGCTGATACCTTGCAGAAAATGGGCGACGCGCAGCACAATTATCTACGGGAGGGTTTTTACGCGAAAACGCAAGCCGACGAAATCAGATCGACAGATCTGGAGTTGAACGTTCTCATGTCCATTGAAGATGTAACTGCGCGCGTAACCGGCGCGGTGAAGTCAGGTATGACGAGCGACGAGGCGTCAAAGGCGCGCAACGCCGCCATTGCTGCCATTGAAAAAGAAAGCAAGGATAAAACCGGGCTCCGATCGGATGTGGTTACCCTGTATCAAGGCGGCGCATACCATCTTTATAGATACAAACGCTATGACGATGTGCGCCTGGTCTTCGCGCCGGAGCAGCAGATGGCTTTCTTCGGCGGGGACCCAGACAATTTCGAATATCCACGATACGACCTCGATATCTGTTTGTTTCGCGTTTACGAAAATGGTCAGCCCGCAAAGATCGAGCACTTTCTCAAATTCAATCCAAGCGGGCCAACCGACGGCGACCTTGTTTTTGTAAGCGGCAACCCCGGGAGAACAGATCGGCAACTCACTCTCGATGAACTGGCCGACATGCGCGATCGATACCTCCCATATGCGCTGAACATGTTCTATCGGCGCGAAGTGCTGGAATCAGCCTACAGTGCACGCTCATTCGAAAACGCCCGTAAAGCACGCGAGGATCTTTTCGGCACCCAAAACTCCCGGAAAGCGTATGACGGTCTTCTGGCCGGGTTGCTGGATCCCCAGATTTGGTTGGCACTCAAAGCGCGTGAGCAGAAATTGCGCAACGCCATTAAGCGAGATTCGAAATTCAAATCAACGCTCTCGGCCTATGACCGGATTAAGCGGGCTCAGGCCGAGATTGTAAAGAACGCGCCGATATACGACTACCTCGAGCAGGAACGTCCGGTCACGATCGGTTATCGCGGGCCGCGAGCCTTTTCCGGGAATCTTTTCAAGTATGCTCGAATGCTATTGCGTGCGGCAGAAGAGCGCACAAAACCGATTGGGGAAAGAATTCCAATGTTTCGCGATAGCGCGCGCGAGTCCCTGGAACTGGATCTGT
>JBLMXD010000032.1:0-4218 GCA_050257575.1 Alphaproteobacteria bacterium
GACGAACCAGAGTTCGTTGCTAGCACGGATTCGGGTCAAACTTGGACGAGGCTGTTCGTGGGCAGCCAGTTCTCCGGTCGCATCGACGATGTTGTGAACGCCTACTTCGATAGCACCGGGGCGCTGGCCTATGTTGGCGACCGCGGCATCCAAAGGGTCGTTGATCCGCTGGTGCCCAACCCGACGCTCGTTTCTAAGCAGGGTAACCTGGGCAATTTCCTCTTCTACAACGTGACTCTGGATCCACGCGACGCACGTCGTGGCTTTGGTGTGAGTCAGGACCAGGGCAAGGTCGCCCAGTTTACCGGCGAGCCAATGTGGACCTACACTTCGACTGGCAACGAAGTCGGCAAGGTTCTGATTGACCCGCATGATCCGGCTGCGGTGTACAACCTGGCCCAAACCACGTTGGTGACCCGCTCTACTGACGGCGGAAGCCAATGGACTGCCGCTAACAACGGGATCGACATGAGCGAGTTTCCAGGCACGCCTAACCAGGGCTTCTACAACGCATTCGCTCTCGACGAGCATCGGCCATCACGGCTGGTGCTGGGTGGCCAAAGCGTCTGGCAGACGCTCGATAGCGGTGCGAACTGGGCGCGGATTAGCCAGCAGGGACTTTCAAGTGCAGCCAACATTACGGCGGTTGCCATTGCCCCATCGCAACGAGAGACCCTCTATGCAGCCACTTCAGATGGCCGCTTTTGGGCAACCTTCGACGGGGGAACCACCAATTGGGTGGAACGCGATCAAGGCTTACCCGTCGCGCCGGGCAACGAGACTCGAGACATTGCGGTCGACCCCGCGCACCCAAACCACGTGTTTATCCAAACATCGGGCTACGCGCCCATGGGACGGATCTGGATGACCAATGATGGAGGCTCGTCCTGGACAAGCCTCGACACTGGGATTCCCACAAACCTGACGGTAAGGTCGCTCGTCGTCGACTGGAGATCTCGACACTCCACGCTGTATGCAGGGACCGACAGGGGCGTCTTTTTCTCTACCGATCTGGGAGCGAACTGGGCCCTGTTCGGACAGGGATTGCCGCGCACCATAGTTCAGGGACTCCAGATTTTGCCGAGATATCACAGGCTGGTAGCGGCGACCTTCGGCCGCGGCGTTTATCAGATCTCGCTCGCACACCGATAGCAACCGATACTGATCTTGATGCGCTTTCTGTGGCGCGAGAACGGACCTTGAAGAGCACCTAGGTCTTGCTGCTGGCTTTATGAGCATACCGCCGCTCGTGATCGAGCAGCCATTTCTTCCGCCACAAACCGCCGCCGTATCCGCACAACGTGCCATCGGCGCGAATGACGCGGTGGCACGGAATGATAATGCAAATCATGTTCGTGCCGTTCGCGCGGCCAACGGCGCGCCGTGCATTTTCATCTCCCAAACGTTTTGCCATCCACGAATACGAGCGTGTTTCGCTCACTGGAATGGACTGTAAGATTTTCCACGCGCGCAATTGAAACTCCGATCCTACTGGCGCCAACGGAACATTGAACCGCAGATTCTTGCCGGCAAAATAGTCCGCTAATTGCGAACGCACCGCTTCAAGATGCCGATGTCTCCCTGGCACGACATTTGTGCGCAATCGTTTGCGTAAAATCGACAATTCGCTCTCTGTCGCGCGCCGGTCGATGAATTCAAGCAGGCGCAAGCCATGGTCGTCAGCGACAGCGATCATCGGCCCGAGCGGCGAATCGATTCGCTCCGCAAACAACGGTGCGTGCGTTTTGGCGATTGTTGGCGAGTCGCCAAAGATCTTCGTGAACGCCTCGCGAAAACCGCTTTCAGATTCGAAGCCGCTCCCGTTTCTTGCTTGATCCACGCGACCGCCTTTCCGCACCTGGCTCAAAGCCAGACCCATCCGACGCGCGCGATGATACGCTTGAAACGTCATTCCATAATGGCGCTTGAACTGTCGTCGCGCCGTTGAAGGGTCAATCGAGAGCGCGGCCAGCTCCTTGTCTGTCAGGCGTCCTCCCGGAGCGCGCTCTACTTCCGCGCATAAACGTTCGATCAGTTTTGGCGGACGGAGGTTTGGATCGAGTGGATGGCAGCGCAAACAAGGCCGATAGCCATTTTCCAAAGCGTCGCTTGATGTTGCAAAAAAATCGACGTTTCCCCGCGCCGGTTTTTTCGCCGAGCATGTGGGTCGGCAGAAGATTCCAGTCGTGCGCACGCCAATGTAAAAAATCCCCTCGAAGCTCGGATCACGATTTACCAATGCGCGATACATGGTCTCGGCCGGCGGCAAGAGTTCGAGCGTTTTCATGCAGAAAAGCTAAGCACTCACAATCGTTGATGCATCGACGAAATTCGAGCGGCGAATTCTGTAGCCGCCTCGCTCTGTCGAGGCGTCTCGCGAAGCGCCGTCAGGCGTGGGGACAGAGAGCCGAGGCTACAATCAACGGCGACGCTTTGTGGCCTCTTCATGCTCGTTGTACCCGGAACGTAAAACAGCCGCGAGTAACACTGCGTACATCCACAAACGCAGTGTCGGGATTTTGGAATAAGCTTTCAATTACGATTTCCGGTTCGCTGCCATTTGCAACCTGGGCGTCGATGATATTGTGATTTGAATCGTAAGCACGAAACACGCGACCACTGCGAAAAGCGGCAGGATATTCGTCAGTGGCGCTGTAACGCTGGCACTTATCGGCGTGAACAAAAATTGGTCCCGTCTCGGAATATGGATGACCGGACGGAATTGCGGAATATGGAAACAAAATCACCCGTTCACCGGGCTGCGCCCAGCGTAGACAATGTCGGCACGGAGCACTTTCAGGCGAGTCTACCGTAACGAGCGCATGGTCCGCTGCTCCCGCGTTTGCTGCGCGCCGTGCTGTCTCTGCAATTTCGGTAGCAAGGGGAATGATGCAAAGGTGCGAGCTTTTCATAAACGCCAGTTAAGCGCATCACCCCAGCTTGTGCATCGGCGAAATTCGGGCAGCAAATTTTGCAGCCGCTTGCCTGTGAGAAACACAGCGTCGCCCGCGGGGCGACGGCTACAATCATGGGGAGAGAAACTCCACAACAGCCCGAGCGGTTTCCGCGATACCTGCGGTGCGCTCGTCTGTTGCTGCGGTTGAACCGATTGAGTAAATAGCGAGCAGGATCGGTGCGCGCCCCGATGGCCGAATGATACCGATATCGTTTGTCGCTCCATTTCCGCATTGGCCTGTCTTATCGCCAACGCTCCAGGTTTTGGGAACGCCCGCCCGAATCATAAGTGCTCCGGTCTCGTTATGCCGCAACCAGTCTTCCAACTGATGGCGTGAAGATTCGGACAACACGCGACCGAGGAGTACCTGTTGCAAATCTGCGCACATCGCCGCGGGTGTTGTAGTGTCGCGTTCGTCTCCGGGTATCGCGCTGTTCAATTCCGGTTCTTTCCGGTCCAGGCTCGTCGTATCGTCGCCGAGGCTGCGCGCGAAACTCGTCAGGCCAACTGGTCCACCGATCGCATCTAACAAAAGGTTCCCGGCCGTGTTGTCGCTCTGTTCGATAGCAGCCGCGCACAAGGCGCCAAGCGTCATGCCGCCATCTTTCAAGTGAGCCTTTGTTACCGGCGCATATTCCAGAATGTCTTTCGCCTTATAACTTATAAGTCGATCTAGTTTCTCTTTTTCCTGATCTACTTTCTGCAAGACCGCCGCGGCAGCGAGAAATTTAAACGTGCTGCACATCGGGAAATGTTCTTTTGATCGATAGTCGAGACGTTTGTCGCTGCCGGTATCCAGCGCAGCCACGCCAATTTGGCCATTAACTCGCGCTTCGATGGCCGCAATCCGGTTCGCGAAATCGTCCTCCTTCTTTGGCGAGCTTGACGCAGCCGGTGCGGCTGACGTACTCGCGGCGAGCAATAGAAGCAGAGCAGCTACCATCGATGGTAGGCGGGATGGCCTTCTTTCACCGCGACAAAAACTCCGCGACAGGTGGCGCAGACTTTTCCTCCGGCAGTCAAGGTGCCCTCGACGGTTGCGCGATCATCAGTGATCTCCACAACCCTTGCGGAGAGGAAAACCGAATCGTTCGTCGGGGTTGGTCTCAGCAGTTTGATTGCGTACTCCGCAGTGACTGTGCAGGGCGGGCGCTCTTCGCCTGCGCGCTTCATCAGAAAGTAAGCAGCTGTCCAGTTGCAATGGCAATCGAGCAACGTGCCGATGATCCCGCCGTTTAGCACTCCCTCGAACGCTTCGTATT
>JBLMXD010000033.1:0-10387 GCA_050257575.1 Alphaproteobacteria bacterium
GCCTCGTCAACCAACTGATGTGTAACGCCCGAAATGATCAGCTTTGGCATATCTCAAACATAACCGTCCTTGGTCGAGCCAAGTCGAGACACCTCCAATTGTCAATACGGGAAGACTGGGAACAGGCCACGCAGCACCTCGCTGGGATGACAACTGCGCGAGGATTGACCGAATAGCAGCGCACTTGGATAGTGGCGCTCTCATGGGGATCGAGCTAACACGCAACTTTTGCATCATTGCGCACATCGATCACGGCAAAACGACGTTATCGGATCGATTGCTCGAGCGCACCGGTACAATCCAGGAGCGAGAAAGGCAGGACCAGCTTCTTGATTCGATGGATTTGGAGCGGGAGCGGGGGATTACGATTAAAGCGCATCCGGTGGCGATGCGTTACAAGAGCAAATCGGGTGAAACCTATCGGCTGAACCTTCTGGATACGCCGGGACATGTCGATTTTGCCTATGAAGTCTCGCGCAGTCTTGCCGCCTGCGAGGGCGCTCTGCTGGTGATCGATGCGGCACAAGGCGTCGAGGCACAAACGGTGGCAAATGTTCATCTCGCACACAAGCAGGGGCTCACGATTATTCCGATCATCAACAAGATCGATCTGTCGAACGCCGACGTCGCTTCGGTGCTGCGTCAGTTGGAAGAAATTCTTGCCATTCCGGCGGAGGAAGCTGTTCAGGCGAGCGCAAAGCTCGGGACCGGCATTGAGGAAGTTCTCGAAGCAATCGTCAAGCGCATTCCGGCGCCGGAACGACCGGTGGACGAAACGCTGCGCGCGCTGGTATTTGATTCAGTGTTTGACATTTATCGCGGTGTCATCGGTTACGTGCGCGTTGTTTCCGGAACAATGGAAGCGAATCATGCCATCATGTTGATGAGCAACAACGCACGTTACGAGATCAAGGAAGTGGGCGTGTTTACGCCAAAGATGCGCGTTCAGCAAAGGCTGAATCCCGGAGACGTTGGTTATTTCATCGCAAACATCAAATCAACGGCCGACATGAAGATCGGTGACACGATTACCGATCAGCGGCAGTCCGCACGGGAACCGCTCCCTGGTTTCCAGGAGATTCATCCAATGGTGTTCAGCGGGATCTATCCGATTAACACCGGCGATTTCGAACATTTGAAAACTGCAATCGGTAAACTGCGGCTGAATGATCCCGCGTTTGTCTATCAACCCGAGAGCTCGGTGGCCCTGGGATTTGGTTTCCGATGCGGATTTCTCGGATTGCTTCACATGGAAATTATCCAGGAACGCCTGCGGCGTGAGTACAACATGGATATCATCGCAACAAGTCCCAGCGTGATTTATGAGGTGCTGACCACGCGTGGAGAAAAACTGTCGATTGATAATCCAGCGCATCTGCCGAATCCGAGCCTGATTCAGGAAATCCGGGAGCCAATTGTAAAGGCGTACGTGCTTTGCCCGAATGAGAATATCGGCGACATCCTGCAATTGATCCTTGAGAAGCGCGGGCAGATGGATCGGACCGAATCGCTTGATACGCGGCGGGTGATGTTGCATTGCGAATTGCCGCTCAACGAAATTCTGGTCGATTTCAACGATAAGATTAAGAGCATCACGCGTGGATACGGGTCGATGGATTACGAGCATGCAGGGTACCGGCCGGCGAAACTGGTAAAACTCGATCTCCTCGTCAATGGTGAACCAGTCGACGCGTTTTCAACAATCGTGCACAAAGACCGCGCTGAAGCGCGCGGACGGCAGTTGGCGGCCAAACTGAAGGAAGTCATTCCACGTCAGCTTTACGCCGTTGCGATCCAGGCGGCTATAGGCGGGAAAATTATTGCCCGCGAGACGGTTTCGGCTTTACGAAAAAATGTGACCGCGAAATGTTACGGCGGCGATATCACCCGCAAACGCAAATTGCTGGAGAAACAAAAGGAAGGAAAAAAACGGATGAAAAGCATCGGGAAGATCAATATTCCACAGGAGGCGTTTATCGAGGTGCTAAAAGCTCAATGACGGCCTACGATTCGTTAAACCGCCACAACTTTGAATCGGCCTGCCGATCCAAGGGTTCAAGTTTTCCACCATTTAACGAGGTCAGGCCTTTCATCACTTATCAATTCACCCATGTTCACGTCCCGTCACGTTAAGCATAGTCGGCTCCTTCTGCGGCACGCGCGTAAGTATCTGCGTTACAAGCAGGACCTGCTTAGCGCGGCGGACCAGGAACAAATTACGACTGAGATGCAAGTGCTCCGCACCGCATTACGCGGACGAGATCGTCAGAAGATTCACAGCGCAGCCGAGACACTTGATAAAACGCTGCACAAATTAACGCCGGTAACATGGGAGTCGCATTGGCGAGAGAACTGCGAAGTGATCCTGGTGGCGATCGTGATTGCAATTGGGATTCGTTCTTATTTTCTGCAGCCGTTTAAAATTCCCACTGGTTCCATGCAACCCACGTTAAACGGGATCATCGGTCATCCGAGCAACGATCCGCCGCCAAATATTCTGCGCCAAATTGTGGAGTTCGTTGTCTTGGGCCGTAATTACATCAATGTGGTCTCGCAGGAAGACGACCAGATCTTGGAAATCGTGCCTAAGAAAGTCGCCTTCTTTTTTACTTTTTCGCGATTGGTTTGTGAGCGGCAAAACCTTCTAGTGTATGCCGCGCCCGACACGCTCCGTCAGGATTTTAACGTCTTCCCCGGGCGACTTTGTCACCGCGGCGAAGTGATCGCCAGAGGGGCAATCGATACCGGAGACCAGGTATTTGTGGATAAATGCAGCTACAACTTTGTTAAACCGCGTAACGGGGATGTGTTTGTCTTCAGAACAAATCATATCTCCGCAATTCGGGAGGATCCGGTCGCGGGCGCTCCTTTTTATATTAAACGGCTGGCTGGTCTACCCGGCGATCAGTTGCGCATCGATTCGCCCTTTCTTTACATCAATGGCAGGAAGGCACAGCGCTACGGGTTCGAGCGGGTAATGTCGGCAAAGCCGCCTTATCGTGGTTATGCACCGGGGCGCGAATTCTTATCAAAACCTGATCAAACCTTCACGGTACCGCTCAACGGCTATTTCGCCCTTGGTGACAACAGTTACAACAGCTTCGACAGCCGTTATTGGGGAGTGGTTCCGCTGCAAAACCTGGTCGGCCGCGGCTTGTTTGTTTATTGGCCGTTTTATCCGCATTGGGGACGTATCCGTTAGGCCGATGATGGAGTGATGAATTCATGGAGTATTGGGGTGATGTTCTGACTCGCATTACTCCATTGGCTCAATACTCCGTTATTCCTGTTCCGATTCTTGCCGAGGTTTGGGAACCTGTGCCGCGTGTTTACGGCTGGCTGGGGCTTTGCGGTGGATATGCACTGGTGATGCTTTTCACGCCGGTCCGGCAGGCGCTCAATGACGGTCTGCATTGTCTCCGAAGATATCAACGTATCTGGATCACTTTCGCCGTCCTGGGGTTTGGCTATTTCGTTTTTCAGTTCATCACGTTCACACCAATTCGCACTTGGGCGGACTTGGAGCTGAGTCAGATCACTTCGTTGCCGCAATGGTCCTGGCCGCGACTGAGTGAGATCTGGCAGGAAACCCTGCTCCCCGCATTAGAAGGCGTAGCAGGAATCTTCGACAACGCCACGACGACATATCCGCTTTCGGTGATCGCTGCGGTTTTGTTGATTGTTAACTGGCGCGGACTGCACAGCGCCTTGGTGCGCGCGTTGCGAAAACGGTACGGTTTCTGGGGCTTTCTTGCTTACTTGATTCTATTGTTGAGCGCGATTGCGTCCCTCCTAAAGCCGGTCGTGTTCTGGAGACTACCGGAATGGAGCGGGCTTTTCCCCGCAGCCGGTCTACTCCGCATCTCGGCTACGGTGGACGCCGCGGCATTCATTTTCGAATACCTTTTGGGTGTTTATATTCAGGTGTACCTCATCACTGTTTGCCTGGCATGGATAAAGGGCGTCAGCTTTGAGGAAGGCGAGCTGTTCCGGTTCGCCATGCGGCGATTCAGCTACGTTTTGGAATGGGCCGGCATTGTGGTTGCAGTCAGTACCTTGATCGTCCGTTTGCCGCTCGTCCTTGCATATTTCACGAACATTCCCGGCGTGCTCGATTACCTGCCGATTGCGCGAATTCTCATGAGCGGGTTGATTCTCGCGTTTTGTTCTGTCCAAATCTCACTGACGCTGCACAACGAAACGTTGATCGAAGCGATGCGAGCCCACATGCACTTTGTCCGAAAAAATGCCGTACGGCTCGCCTGGTTCCTTATCATTTGCGGTGTGCACTTTTATGGCCTCATCCTTTGCGACGGCATTTTGCGAGGGGCGATTTCCGATCGATTAGGCGCCCTTTTTCTTTGGAAATTCGTTTTTGCTTGTCTCCGTGGAATGGTTACTGGCTGGCTGCTGGCTTCATGGGTCTGCTTGTTTCGGCAATGTGAAACCGGCCGCATTCATCAGGAGAAATGGATCCAATATTAATCAGCCAGCTTGTGAGACGGCGAACGTGAATGCGGCAGCCATTACGCGCCAGAGCAAATCAAATCTGGCACTCGCGTTTGTTTCGCTTGACCGCGAGCGCAAGCGAGACATCACGATTTTCTATGCGTTCTGCCGTGTAGTCGATGACATTGCCGACTCAACGACGCTTAGCGTAACAGAGAAACGCGTGCGCTTGGCAAACTGGCGTAAAATGCTTCGGGGCGCCGTTCCAGATGAGCCGCCGCTGGCGGGCGACGTGAGGCAGTTGATGCAAAAATATTCGCTTCCGCCGGAGATGCTGGAGGAAATCATCGCTGGAGTGGAAATGGATTTGAGCATTTTGCGTTATCCCACCTTCGAAGAGCTTCGCGTCTATTGCTACCGCGTCGCCAGCGCGGTCGGGTTGGTCAGCATCGAGATTTTCGGGTATCGAAATCCACGCTGCCGGGAGTACGCTGTTGACCTCGGACTTGCGCTACAGACGACAAACATCATTCGCGACGTTTGGAAGGATTTTCAGGCCGGGCGTATTTATCTGCCGCAGGAAGATCTGGCTCGGTTCCACTACTCCGAGGCGGAACTGGCGAACCGGGAATATAACGGGCAGTTCATTCAGTTGATGCAGTTCGAGGCAGCGCGAGCACGTGAGTTTTTCGCGCGTGCGGCAGCGGTGCTCCCTGGCGAAGATCGCCGCGCAATGGCGCCCGCAGAACTGATGGGATCGATCTATCGTGCCCTGCTGCGACGGATTGAACTGGACAAGTTCCGGATTTTCGAAAAAGAATATGGATTGAGCAGCCTGGAGAAGGCAGGCCAGATCACGGCGCACTGGTTCAAATCTTTTTTGAATTTGCCGCGCCGAACATCCGTCTGAATTCCCTGCTGCGAAGTCTCTACCGAGGAAAAATATGAAACTAAAATTCACGAAAATTACCACTACAGTTATTGCCGGGCTTTTTGCAATTGGCACAACTCTTTATGCACAAGGAGAGGACTCGCGCATAAATCAGGGCCACCGCGTGATAGAAGCAACGGCAATCACGAAAGCAGATGCGGAGAAAAAGTATCCGCCACCACATGGGGGCGGCTATCCAGCGGCAAGCCGGAATCCACATGACGCTTCCGGAGTCGTTACCAGCCCATATCCGCCTTACCAACAGTATGACTGCAAGAAGGTTAATCATGGCGGGCTGGTGCTCGATATACGCGCGAAGCACGTATTTGTGTATCCCTAATTTGGCTGAAGGAAGGATGTGTTGAGGCCGGTTCCGCCGCGTCCGCCGGGTTCCGCAGACAATATCGTAAACTACACCCGGATTATGCTAACGAAGATTCTAACTGTAAGCCTGGTAATTGCAGCGACCGGCTGCATCCTGACATCATGTGACACCCCTGTGGGTCAGGGTGCCGCGTGGGGCGCCGCCACCGGAGCCATAATTGGCGGCGCTGCGACTGGCAATGCTCGCGCTGCATCAATCGGCGCGGCCGCGGGGGCCGCCGCTGGCGCTTTGACCGGGAAAATTATTCAGGAGAATCAGGCTGCTCAATACGGGCCCCCGCCGCCGGGCGGTTTTCCCTATGCACGCTACGCGGGAAGACCCGGGTTTTACTATAGCCCGTACACCGGGCGTGTTTACGATCTGCGCGGCATCCCTCATGGCGGACTTACTCGCGACGTTGATACAGGCCGGCTATTCCGGAAACCTTGATTTACAGCTGATGTCTCTAGTGGACCTGTGCCTGCAGCTCGTCCACTATCGCCCGCGCTTCATCTGTCATGGTGATTAGTTCCGGCCATGGACGGGGGTAGTTTTCGCCCGGCAATTTACGGGTCGCGTCAAATCCCATGTGGGAGCCGATGTTTTGTTCACTTGGTGCGTGATCGAGCGAATCGCTCGGATTTTTGATAACGGTCGTATCCCTCGCCGGGTCGGTGTTGGCGCACAACCGGAAAAGCACGTCGCTCGTGTTATGCACGTCGCAATCTTCGTCCACCGCGATGATGTATTTGCTGAACATCATCTGGCCCATGCCCCAGAGGCCATGCATCACCTTGAAAGCCTGATACGGATATTGTTTCCGGATGCTTACAAAAACCAGATTGTGAAATACGCCCTCAGGCGGCAGCGTCATGTCCACAATTTCGGGGAAATTCATTTTGAATACCGGCAGAAGGATTCGGACGGAGGCGTCGCCGAGATAAAAGTCTTCCATTGGCGGTTTGCCGACAATAGTCGTGGGATAAATCGCGTCGCGCCGATGCGTCACTGCGCTCAAATGGAATACCGGGTAGTCTTCGATCGCGGTGTAAAAGCCTGTATGATCACCAAAAGGACCTTCCGGGTGCATCTCGCCGGGTTGCACGTAACCCTCTAAGACAAAATCAACGTCTGCGGGTACCTCCAAGTCGACGGTCTTGCACCGAACCAGCTCGATGGATTTTCGTCGCAAGAAGCCGGCAAAAAGGAGCTCGTCCAAACCGTCCGGCAAAGGGGCCGTAGCCGCGAACGTGTAGACCGGATCGCCGCCCAACGTGACCGCTACAGGCATGCATTCACCCCGTTCGTAATAACGTTTTCCGTGCCGCGCGCCAACTTTGTGGACTTGCCAATGCATTCCGGTGGTGCGCTCATCATAGACTTGCATCCGGTAAATGCCGACGTTGCGGGCGCCGGTTTCCGGATCGCGCGTGTGCACGTTCGGGAGAGTAATGAAACGGCCGCCGTCTTTTGGCCAGCATTTCAGGATCGGTAGATTGAGTAGCGAAAAACCGTCGTCGTTTTCAATCTTGTGCACCACTTCCTGGCAGGGCGCGTCCCGCACTGATTTCGGCCGCGTATGGAGAAGATGGATTCCCTGCTTCAGCAAATTCCAACCTTCTCGCAGGTCAGTAGGCGGTTTTGCTTTCAGGATGAGCTGAATTTCGCGCGCGACATCTTCAATATCGGGAACCTGTAGCGCCATGGCCATCCGCCGGCGCGATCCCATGGTGTTGATGGCAATTGGGAACTCCGATTCTTTTCCACCGACGATCGGTTGCTCGAACAACAAAGCTTTCCCCCCTCCGGGCGATTTCATCTCGCGGTCTGCCCATTCGGCAATAACCAGATCGGTGTCGGCTGGGACAGCTACGTGTTTCAGTTCGCCCGCCTTATCCAGAGCGTGAAGGAACTGTCGAAATGATTGGTAAGCCATGGCTTAGACCCGCGAGAATGCTCGCCCGTTGGGCTGCACAATGCGACAGAAATTTCGATCGGCTCTAATGCGATGCGATGTATTGAAAGGAGACGACTCTGCCCTTCGCAAAAGTAACCACCTTCCCGGGATAAGGGGCGCTGAGTGGAATGTATGAATAATAAAATGGATCGTAGAATGGGTCCCCGAAGAAAGCCCACGGACCCCACGGTTCGCAGCCGGAATAGTACGGGTAGGTCGCGTAGTAGATGTAAAGCCAGGTTTCCGTCGGACCGCCGCCCATGTTGCCCACAATCTTTCGATCGGGTGAACCCCAGGCCAGCCACACTGCTGTACGCGACATACCGATACGGACCTGTCCCTGGCTTACAAGCGCTTGATCCCTACGAGAAAGAGATTGGTAAAGATTCGGGTGATCAGAAATTCGCGTTTGCGGTGTCGAGCAACCGGTCAGAACGATCACAGCGGTCGTCAGCCCTAGCGTGAAGGTGCGAACGAAAGACCGGCGGTTCATGCCGGGAGGAAATCATAACGGGCGGCAATTTGGCAAGCTAAACCATGCGGTGAACCCGAGACGTCATGATAACGCCTGGCGCATTTCTTTACAGCGGGGGCGGCGGCGGCACGTATTGGAAGAATACGACCTTGCCGTTTGCAAAAGTGGCGCCTTTCGACGCGTAGGGAAACTTTGGCGGGATGTACGACCAATCGAATGGTCCGTAGTAATAGGGGGCACCGTAGCTGGGAGGGGTTTGGTAACGCAAATAGAGCCACGTTTCGGTGGGACGATCACCCATGTTGTCTGGGATGGTTTGGTCCGGTGCGCCCCAGGCCAACCAGACGGCGTCCATCGTCATCCCTGCCCGAATCTGTCCCTGACTTACCAAAGCCTGATCTCTCGCCGAGAGATGCTGATAGATTTGCGGATTTTGCGTAATGCGCTCCTGGGGAGTAGTTGCGCAACCGGCAAGAATTATCGCCACGGCTGCTGCCCCGAATGTCAGCGCGACAGACAAAACCCGATGCCGCATAGCGTGACGATCATACGTCTCAGCTCCATCGAGTCAATTGACGCGTCTGGTTGATTCACCGCGGCCTTCCCGCTAACATGTCGGCGGATGCAGGATCGTCACGGCCATCGGATCTCATATCTGCGCGTGTCGATTACCGACCGTTGCAACGAACGCTGCACATATTGCATGCCGCACGAGTTGCAGGAATGGTTGCCGCGCGACGAAATTTTGACGTACGAAGAAACGCTGCGGCTCATTCGCATCGCAGCCGAACTGGGTGTGTCGAAGGTGCGAATCACCGGCGGCGAACCGCTGACACGACGCGACGTGGTCCACTTTGTTAGACAACTTCCCGGGATCGAGGGTATCGAAAGCATCGGTCTTTCGACCAACGGGACATTACTCGCGCGCGAATTTACGCCTCACCAAAGCATGGCGAAAGCGTTGCACGCAGCCGGTGTCCAATCGATAAATGTTTCACTCGATACGCTTGATCCGACGGCTTATTCGCAGATCACCGGCCGGGATTTTCACGCGCATGTGCTTGCTGGGATCGACGCGGCAATTGCGGGTGGGTTCGATCAGATCAAATTGAACACTGTTCTCATGCGCCGCCGCAACGAAGATCAATTGCTGCCGTTAATCGAATTTGCCGGAGAGCGAGGTCTTATCCTCCGATTTATCGAAATGATGCCGGTAAGTACCACGGACGTTCTGGACGAAAATAATTTCATGCCGGTTTTCGAAGCGAAACGGGTAGTCGAAGCGGCCTACGGCACTTTGATTCCGGAAACGGAATTTCGAACAAATGGTCCGGCCACATATTATCAAATCCCCGGGCGCCGGCAGCGAATCGGTTTCATTGGTGCGATGACGAACCTGCATTTCTGCGAGAACTGCAACAAGTTGCGGCTCACGTGCGACGGAAAGTTGCGCCCATGTCTCGGCAGTTATTTGGAGTTCGACATCATGAAACCTCTGCGTGCCGGCGCGAGTGATGAACAACTCAAACTGTTCTTTCTCGATGTTGTCGAACATAAGCCCCGGGAACACGATTTCCGAAGTAATTACAGGCCGAATCGCAAAATGATTGCCATTGGCGGGTGACATGCCGCTGCAATATCCTCAGCGACCGTGATAGGATTTTCGACATTTCCGGACCTGATGCCCCAAGGAAAATGAAACGGCTGACGCACATCTCTCGCGATGGTCGGGCCAGGATGGTCGACATTTCTGCGAAACCGCTGAGCAAGCGAAGAGCGGTTGCAAGCGGAAACATTCGACTCCAGCGCGAGACCCTCGAGTTGATCGCAAAGGATCAAATCGCCAAGGGCAACGTGTTCGCGACCGCGCGCATTGCCGGGGTTCAGGCCTCCAAGCAGACCGCGCATCTGGTTCCGCTTTGCCACACTCTGCCTCTCAGTGACGTTAGAATCGACATTGTGACTACGGACGATGGCGCCGAAGTGAAATGCACCGCGCAGACAATCGCTCAGACCGGAGTCGAGATGGAGGCCCTGGTGGGCGTCACCGTCGCGCTGCTGACGATTTACGACATGTGCAAAGCCGTGGACAAGCGCATGCTCATCAGTCAGGTGCATCTAATTGAAAAGACGAAAAGCCCTTTGACCGCGGTCGGCGCCCGCCGGACCAATAAATCGTGGCGATCATAGAGAAGCTGCGACAAACATGCA
>JBLMXD010000034.1:0-6063 GCA_050257575.1 Alphaproteobacteria bacterium
TATCCAATTATTCGTTATCTAAAACCGTTGCCGCAGACTGGTCCGACCGGGCCAACGCGATTGACGCGCGATGAAGCGTCCAAGCTTGAGCAAAACAAGTTCGTCATCGTGCCAGTGAGCGGGCAACGGGTGATCGTTTTACAAGCCAACGATCAATTGCATGCGTTCAGCGCAAAGTGCACACACGAGGGATGCACCGTTACGTTTTTGCCTGCGCAATCAGTCATCTGGTGTCCCTGTCACGATGGGCGTTTTGACGATCTGAACGGTCGCGTGCTGTCTGGCCCGCCCCCCCGGCCGCTGACCAAGTACGCTGTCCAGCGTCAACCTGACGGGGGCATCGTCGTTTCTGAGGAAAGGACCTGACATCAACAGCGCGGATAAAACGGGAGGCGTACGCGGCTGGCTGGATCGGCGGTATCAACTGACGCCGCTGTTCGAGTTTCTGCGCCACAAGGAAGTGCCCATCGGTTCGCATTGGATGGGCTGGTACTACCTTGGTGGGATCACGATGTTCTTTTTCGTCGTCCAGGTCGTTACCGGCGTGCTGCTGCTAATGTACTATCAACCTGGTGAAGCCACAGCGTACGAGAGCATTCGTTTTCTGACGACCAAGGTGCCGTTCGGCTGGCTGATCCGGTCGATCCACAGTTGGAGCGCGCACCTGATGATCATCTCGCTGACACTCCACATGTTCAGCACCATGATGCTGAAAGCGTACCGGCCACCGCGCGAGATGACGTGGGTGTCCGGTTACATGTTGTTCCTGCTGACGCTTGGCTTCGGCTTCTCCGGCTATCTGCTTCCCTGGAACAAGCTGGCTTATTTTGCCACCACAGTGGGCACAAACATTGTGAAGTCGGTCCCGTTGTTAGGCAACTGGCTGCTGCAGGTGTTGCGAGGTGGACAGGATGTCACGATCAACACGCTCTACCGATTTTTTGCGGCGCATGTGGTGATTTTGCCCCTCGCATTCGTCGGACTGATCGGCATGCATTTGCTCCTAATTCAGCGCCAGGGAATGGCGCCGCCCATGGGAGCCAAGACCGCGCCACGCGGCATGAAGTTTTTTCCCAGTTTTGCGATGCGCGATGCGTTGTTGTGGCTTGCCTGCTTGATGGCTCTCGTGACGCTGGCGGTTTTTCTCCCATACGGTCCGGGCATTCCGGGAATGGATTGGGAGCTGGGCGAAAAAGCCGATCCGTTTGCTCCGGCGTATCCCGGAATAAAACCAGAATGGTATTTCCTGTGGGAGTATCAGTTGCTCAAAGAATTTCCACCGCACCTTTTTGGCCTGGAAGGCCCGCAAGTCTGTTTGTTGTTGATTGCGATCCTTTTCGGGATTTGGGCCATCATTCCTTGGCTTGACCGGAAGGCTTATCATGATAAACCGTCGCCGGCTTTCAGTGATTTCGGTTGGGCGGCGATTCTTTTTCTGACGTACCTGACGCTCATGGGCTGGGACATTGGAGCGCGCGGAATAAGCGATGAACTGGCTGCGTTGCGTAATGTCGCACGCGTCTGCGCATTATGGACATTGGCCGCGGGTGCAGTGGTTATTGTCGTTCGTTATTTGCGATTTGAACACCGCTGGTTCATTCTCACTGGCGCAGTTCTGTTGCAGGTGGCGCTCCACGGATTGGGCGGTATTTCTTATCTGCTTTCCGGCGTCATTGCGGTGGCGGTGGCGACAATCGCAATTCTGATTTCATTCGCGACTGGCTCGCGAGTGCGTTCGAGCGAGGCAAGATGAGAACGGTCGCGATCGCTGTTGTCGTGTGTTTGATCTCGGCCGCAGCTTTTGCGGCGGATCAAGGTCCAGCTGGAGCGGGTTCGAAACTGGATGCGATGCTCGAGGCCAAAGGCGCGAACGGAAAGCCGATCATTAGCGAGGAAGATCGAGCATATTTCAATGGCCTTAATGATAATCTCCGCGCCCTCCTGAATGATCTCGTCCAAAAAGAGGTCATCACGCGTCCGGAGCATTTGGCAACTCTGCTCGGGCTGCAATTGCGTTCGCAAAAGATGGAACTGGTGTTGCAAAACAGATGCATTCTGTGTCACACCGACCCTGAAGCTCAATCAGCGGAAAATCTCTTCACTGTCGGCGCCGATTCGCGCCAGCCGGCATCACACATGAATCTCAAGGAAGTCGTCGAGGACATTCATTTTCGTCGCGGCCTTTCGTGCGCCGGTTGTCACGGAGGCGATCCCACGGCCGATTTCGGTCACGATTTTGTGAAGGAATGGCCGGAGAAAGACCGGCAAAAGAATCGCGCCTGGGTCGTTCAATTCTGCGCCCGTTGTCATTCCGACCCGACGATGATGCACGAGTTCAATCCATCGCTGCCAACCGACCAATTGGCGAAGTTCAAAAATAGTCCGCATGGCCGGACCTTGCTCGAAAAACACGATGACCGGGCGCCGTCGTGTGTGAGTTGCCACGGCGTTCACGGCATTCGGCCGGCGAAGGATCCGCAGTCAAAAGTGTTTGCGCAACGTGTGCCGCAGACATGCGGTGCATGCCACGCCGACCCGAAAATCATGGCGGGCTTCACGCTTCCTGACGGTTCTCCGCTTCCGACTAACCAACTGGCGGAATATCGCGACAGCGTCCACGGACGCGCGCTGCTAGTGCGCGGTGATTTGGGCGCGCCAGCGTGCAATACATGCCACGGCAACCATGCTGCCAGTCCTCCCGGTGTCGCGCAGGTGAGTCGAAGTTGCAGTCTTTGTCACTCGGCCAATGCCAGTTTGTTCGACGGCAGCAAACACAAACTGGCATTCGATCAACACAACTGGCCCGAGTGCGGCAAGTGTCACAGCAATCACGCCATCGCGAAAACGCATGACTCGATGCTGGCCACCGGACCGGGTCAGTTATGCGGCGATTGCCATCGCGAATACGCCAAAGACCATCCGCAATGCATTGAAACCGCAAACTATTTTCACGACACCATTACACAAATGGATCAGGCGCGGACAAAGTTTGTTGCGGTCTCGGAAAAGCTCGCGGCCAGGGGCCTCGACGTTGAGCCGATCAATAACCAGCTGACGGAGCTCAACGACGCATTGAAAAAGTCGCGGACATACGTGCATTCGTTCAGTCGCAATACCTTTCAGCAGGTGGCCGCGCCGGGAGAAGAAGCCGTTAAACGCACCGACGCACTCGTTAGTCAGGCCGACCAGGAATACAAATACCGGCAGATTGGTCTGGTGGTGAGCATCGCGCTGATTGGGGTCCTGATGGGCGCGATCTATTTGAAACTTCGTCAGATGGAAAAATGATAGCCGCGTTTATTACCATCATCCATGGCTGTGCCCCCGACTTTTTACTTTTGTCGGAACTGCGCATTTGGCACGATTTCCAACGGCAATTTTTAGAATGACGGAGCAAGGCGAAACGGAAAACACAAAACGATTCTTTCCGAGCGGCGCGATTTTTTTCTTTGCGCTTCTGATTCTGTTCTATGCCGCGCTTTGGCTGGTGATTTACTGGCTCATGATCGCGCGAGCATGAACAAGCTGAGCGCCACACAACTGGAGAAGCGAATCATCTGGATCGCACTGGCGTTTGTCGTGGTGCTTCTGGCTCTCTCCGCGCTGGCGATCAATCTTTTTCACGTTGGGTTGCCCACGTGTCTCATCGATGTCAAACCCTTTCAGAAAGGCGAATTGATCGCTCGTTCGCCGGCGCATTACGAACTGCATTACGTCGCGCGCATGTGGAAGTTCGAACCGGAAGACGTGACGATTCCGGCAGGATCGACCGTGGATATTTATCTGAGCGCTGCCGATGTGACTCACGGCCTGATTTTGCTGGGCACAAATCTCAACCTTATGGCGGTACCGGGCGTGGTGAATTACGCACGAGTCAAATTCGATAAACCACGCGTTTACCAGCTGCTGTGTCACGAATTTTGCGGCACCGGGCATGACCAAATGGCTGCCGAACTACACGTCGTGGACGCAGCGACCTTCGCTGCACAGCCAAGCCCGCCGCCTGCGACTGAACCTGCGCATCCAGGTTACAAGCTCCTCGATGCAAATCTGTGTACCACATGCCATTCGCTTGATGGCCAGCCGGGAATCGGGCCGACGTTCAAAGGTTTATACGGTCAGACGCAAAAGCTGAAAAACGGATCCAGCATCACGGTTAATGACGCTTTTATTCGCGAAAAGATTCTTCATCCCGAGGCAAAGGTCGTCGCTGGGACATTTGAGCAGGAAATGCCGAAAACCGATCTTAACGACGAAGAAATTGAGGAAATCGTCGAGTATTTACAAACGCTGAAATGAGAGGGCGATGGAATTGAGCGAGCTCAAAGTCGAGATCGAACCGGGGCTGAAACGAATGATCCTGATCGAGATCATTCTCCCAGTAGCACTGTTGATCCTTGGAATTTATCACGGCCTGATGCAGGTGCTGTATCGCGCGGGGATGATTCATCGTTCCCAATTTCTGGGACTCGATTATTTCCAGGGCCTCACGTTGCACGGCGTCGTGAATGCGATCGTGTTCACGACTTTCTTCGCAGTTGCGTTTGGCTACGCGATCGTCCGCTATTATCTCCGGCGCCCGCTCAACATGCAGGTGGCGTGGCTTTCGTTCGCGCTGATGATCATGGGAACGTTGCTCGCGGCGGCAGCCATTCTCGCAGGAAAAGCGACGGTTCTTTATACATTTTACCCTCCCTTGCGGGCGCACCCTGCGTTTTACATCGGAGTAGTGCTGCTCGTCGTTGGTTCGTGGCTCGCCTTCTTCAATTGGCTGCCACCTTACTTTGCCTGGAAACGTGAACATCCGGGTGAGAAAGTGCCGCTCGCGGTGGTTGGCGTTTTCGCAACGTTCATTATCTGGCTGATCGCCACGACACCCGCAGCGATCGAGCTCATTTTCCTGCTCATTCCATGGTCGATGGGCTGGGTCGCGACCGTGAATGTGCCGCTGGCGCGGATGCTTTTCTGGTTCTTTGGACATCCGCTTGTCTACTTCTGGCTCGTCCCGGCTTATGTCATGTACTACACGATGTTGCCCAAGCTGGCCGGCGGAAAGCTCTTTTCTGATTTCGCGGGTCGCCTGACCTTTCTCTGGCTGGTGCTGTACTCCGCGCCGGTCGGAATCCATCATCAGTTCACCGAACCGGGAATCAGCAGCACGTGGAAATTCGTGCACGCATTTTTCACCATGCTGGTGGCGATTCCGAGTTTTGTTACGGCTTTCACCATTGGCGCGTCTCTCGAATACGGCGCCCGGCAGCGAGGTGGCCGCGGCCTGCTGGGATGGTGGGCGAAACTTCCCTACCTCGACAAGGATCGCTGGTTGTTTTCGTACCTGTTTGCGGGGTTAGTCATTTTTATTTTTGGGGGAGTAACCGGAGTAATCAACGCCTCCTACAACCTCGATGTTGTCGTGCATAACACCTCCTGGTTACCGGCGCATTTCCATCAAACGGTCGCTGGTCCGGTGTTTCTTGCTTACATCGGGATGAGTTTGTTTCTGGTCGCAACACTTACAGGCAGAGAGATCAAGTTACCGACCTGGAACGTTTGGGTGCCCTACATTTGGACGATAGGCATCATGATTTTTTCCACCGGTCTGTTTATTGGCGGCGCCGGCGGCGAACCGCGCCGGACCAACATGGGACTTACCTACACCAATCCCGCTTCAGCACTTTACCATTCTGATTGGAACGCAGCCCGGATGCTCGGCAGTATTGGTGGAACCATCATGGCGATCGCGGCCGTGATGTTTTTTATCGTTTTCTTTGCCACGCTCTTCAGCAAACGAGTCGGGGAGGGCGATTTGGAGTTGATCGTGTCTGAGCCCTATCACAATGAAAGTGTGCCGGCGGTGCAAACGTTCACACCATGGCTGGCTGGCGCGGCCCTTTTGCTCGTGATCGCCTATGCTGCGCCAATCGCGCAAACGATTCGAAGCAATTTCCCCGGCGCCCCGGGCTACTCCCCGGATAATCCCCGGCCAATCACCAGTGCACGAAATCCCTGACGTTTTGCAGTGAAACTCTTACTGTTTGCGATTTTCGTCGCTTTTGTCTGTGC
>JBLMXD010000035.1:0-8887 GCA_050257575.1 Alphaproteobacteria bacterium
AAAACACAAAGACCGCCAGCAACGTGTAAATCACTGTGTAGAAAATTCCGAGCAGCGCAGTCTTGATAAAAACGGCCATCGAAATGGCGGTGCCGGCGACGATGTCATCGACCAGATTGAAAGCCTGGAGATCGGGGAACAGCAGCGCCACGATTGCAAGAAATATGCGTGTCACCAGGCCGCTGCTGTGTGCGCTGAGCCAATACGCGCGCGCAGTAGCTTCTAGGTGTCCGATGAAATAAACAAAAACCATCACCACGATGGTGAAAATGGTTGAGGTGGCGAATGTGGAAACAAACAGCGTAAGAGCCGTGAGCAAGCACGCTTTGAGGAAGATGATGGTGATTCCCGGAACGAGATCGATGTTGAACGCAGCCGCGCGAACGGCGCGAAGTGCATCGGCGAGCTGGTCCGGCGGCGCGTTAGCCATTTGTTTTGCGGTGACCTGCAGCACTGCCTGCTCGCGCATGTACAGAACAGCCAGGAACGCCGCCACCATCACCAGTGTGCTGATCGCCAGTAGCAAAAGAACGCCGGCGATTTTACCGACGACGTATTCGAACCGTGGCACCGGCTTGGCGAGAATCGTGTAAACCGTGCGGTCCTCAATGTCCTGCGGAAGCATTCGCGCCGTGGCGACGATCGCCAGCAGCGAAGTGAACATCGAGATCGCGCCTAACGAAACATCCTTCAGGATTTGGAATTCCTGTTGAAACGAGAATTGCGCCATGAAAACCGAACTCCCGATCAAGAGGAGCCCGAACACCAGCAGGACGTAATAAACCTTCAGACGTGTCAGTTCAGTCAGCGTGTTGTCGGTGATGGCAAGAACGCGCGAGAACGAAAAAATCCGGTGTCGCTTCGGGATGGTTGAGGCGGTGAATGCCTGAAGCGGTGAATCGGTTTCGCCATCTGTCATATTGTCTTGTTGCCTGCTCACTCGCGAGTTGAGCCTTTGTCATTTCCTCCGGTCGATTCCAAAAATAATCTTTCCAGCGTGGTTGTTGATCTCCGTCGCTCGAGCAATTTCGCCTTTGATTGGTTGATGACCGATTCAATCTGTCGAACCAACTCATCGGAAGCATCGGCGATTACCAGTTCAGTTTGATTTTCGATTGCTATCAATTCCCGCAGACGCCCTTCCCGAACCAGTACGCCATTGGCAAGAATGCCAATGCGGTCACAAATTTCCTGCGCCTGCGCGAGCAAATGCGACGAGAGTAACACTGTGATACCGCGCCCCTTCAGATCCATGATCAAATCACGAATCTCTCGCGAACCAGCCGGATCGACGCCGGCGGTTGGTTCGTCCAATACCACCAGCCTCGGATCGTGGATCAACGCTTGCGCCAGCCCGATGCGTTGCAGCATCCCTTTCGAATACGTACCCAGCCGGCGATCGCGAGCCTTGGTCAGCCCCACCAGATCGAGCAATTCGTTGACGCGATTTTTCAAGGTTGCGCCTCTCATTCCGCAAAGGCGTCCAAAGAAACGCAAGGTCTCCTCGCCGGTGAGATATTTGTAAAAATATGGATTCTCGGGAAGGAACCCCACTGCCTCGCGGCTTTCGACCAGACGACTGTCTCGTCCAAAAATCTCCGTGCGACCGCGAGTTGGCGAGACAAGACCGAGAATGACTTTTAATGTAGTGCTTTTCCCGGAGCCATTGGGTCCGAGCAAGCCGTACACTTCTCCCGGTTCGATGCGAAGGCTCACGTCTTTTACCGCAACAACTCCGCGAGTCGGATGAAACGGAACGGGGAAAACTTTGGTCAGCCCTTCAACAGCGATTGCCGAGTTAGTCATGGCGAATCTCGAAACCGCGGCCGGCTACGGGTTCGTTTAGTTTATTCTCGTTTTGTTTGCGAATCAGCGAGTGAAGTTCGCTTTCTGCGACCTGATCGACAAAAGCGCGCACCTCATTCTCTTCGCCTGTAACCCGAAGTTCCACGCGACCGTCGGGAAGGTTGCGCACCCATCCGGTCACGTCGAATCCTTTGGCAATGTGACGCACGGTGTAACGAAATCCAACACCCTGGACATGACCTTCGTAGAAAACCTGAAGCGAGATCATCACCTGCTCCAAGATAACAGTTAGCGGATAGTCACTACCAGATCGGAGAAGCGGCGCGAACAAAACTCCAGTACCGCGCATCCCGTCACCAGAACCCAGGCATCGTCTATTTGTACGAATAGACGAGACAGAAACTACCTTCCTGGCCTTCCACCAGATCGACTGCAACAAAATATTGGCCGCTGTTCTCCGGCTGAAAACCGGCCGCCGCTTTATCACCGTTGCTATAATTTTCCGTCGTCATTGGTTTTCCGGATTCATCATAAACGGCGACCGATGCTTTCTTAACCGGCTCCGAAGTTCCAACAGAAAACCAATACTGGTTACCCGCATAAAGATTGACCGCAATGAGAGCGTGCTCGTGCGGTTTAAGCATACCGCACGAATGTCCGTCCCGGATTTTGAAGCCGTCATTCGAAAACGCTCCCGCTACTTCTAACGCATCTTTACGTGCATTTACTTCGGCGTCTGTGTCCGCACGCGCCACAACGCTCGTGCTCAGCACAAGCATCCAAACGAAAGCCTGCATCAAACGTCTCATTTTGCCGGTTCCTTGCTTGATATTTCCGTCATAAGCTTGCTGACGGCATCGTTCACTTTTTTGACATCCTCCTGGGTCGGTACCTTTCCTTCCGGGAATGAAACAAGTTTTTCAATCACGGTCAGTTGTTCGCTCACATCTTTGACCAGAGGTTGCTGGCGCAATTCGGGCGAAATCTCACTCACTTTCGATTGCAAGAAGCGAACCAGGGCCGGTTGCCGCAGAACCTTCGCGGCGGACTCATTGTAATTCTTCGTGATTACGCCCGTGACCACCTGGGTGCCGCGAATCCATCCTCCAAGGGTGACCAGAATAACCAGGTCCTGGTCGGCGTGCGATTGCATCGAGGATTTCACCTCATTTTGGGTCGCTTCCAATTCTTCCTGCAGCGTGTCCCACTCGTTCTGTTCGGCAAATTCATTGATGCTATTGCCCCGGCTGAGTAACTGCTCGCTGACTCCCAGCGCTTTTCCAAGCTTTATGATGTCCGACCCGATATTTTTCACTTGCTGTCCGTCCTTGGCTTCAACAGCGATAAACCCATCGGCGATCAGGCCGCCGAGGTTCAACGCGATCTGCGCCCGATCGCTGTACGTCATCGGTATCGGTCCACGATATTGGGATGACCAGTTTATTTTTCCCGCCTTCCCGAGCGCAGCGAAAAGTTCGCCCGGCGTCGGGACGGTAATCGAATCAGTTCTGACCGCTTTCGCCATTTGATCCGATGACAGAGATTGCGCTTTCTCTGCCGCCGGAGCGGAAACAGCGGCAAGCAACGCAAGGGTAATCACTGCAACCATACGAATCATCGCGAAGATTATGCGTGCCTGAGCCAAATTGCCAATCGGAATCTCACGGACCGCAAATAGTTCTTTTTTATGTGCTTTTGAGCAAATCGAAACGCCCCAAGCCAGGTTTTTCGCACAACCGGTTTATCCGCAGCTTAACATGCGTGATGGAATTTGCCTCGTAGGGCGAAATCTGTTCTAATCCGTGCAGATTGTATGGCGGGGTCAAACATTAGCCAGATCCACGCGCGCGAAATCCTGGATTCGCGGGGGAACCCGACAATCGAGGTGGATGTCCGGGTTGAAAGCGGCGCGTTCGGCCGGGCGGCTGTTCCGAGCGGCGCGAGCACGGGTGAACATGAAGCATTGGAATTGCGCGATGGCGACAAGAAGCGCTTCGGCGGCAAAGGACTGAGAAAAGCAGTTAACAACGTGAACCAGAAAATCGCGCCGGTCCTCAAGGGAATGGATGCTCGCGAACAATCGGCCATCGATAATAGGTTGATCGAGCTGGACGGAACGCCGACCAAAAAAAATCTTGGCGCCAATGCAATGCTTGCCGTGTCGCTCGCAGTCGCCCATGCCGCGGCGGCCGCAGAAAAACTACCGCTCTTTCGGTATCTGGGCGGATCCGACGCTCGACTGCTTCCAGTTCCGATGATGAATATTCTAAACGGTGGCGCGCACTCGGATGCTCCAATTGATTTTCAGGAATTCATGATTGTGCCGCGCGGCGCGCCTTCCTTTTCGGAAGCGTTACGCTACGGCGTCGAGGTCTATCACGCCCTGAAATCTGTGCTGAAAGCGCGACGCCTTTCCACGGCGATTGGCGACGAAGGCGGGTTTGCGCCGCAGCTCGATTCGGCCGAGGACGCATTGGAATCGATCGCGGCGGCAGTCGACAAGGCAGGTTACAAGCTGGGCGAAGAAATATTTATCGCCCTTGATCCGGCTGCATCGGAATTCTATGACAGCGAAAAAAATCTATACGTTTTTAAGAAATCCGACGGCTCACAGAAAACGGCTGAAGAATTGATCGACTACTACGCCGATCTTTGCAGACGTTTTCCAATCGTTTCCATCGAGGATGGCTGCGCCGAGAACGATTGGGACGGGTGGAAGCAATTGACCAAAAAACTCGGCGACACGGTCCAATTGGTCGGCGACGACCTTTTCGTCACAAATGTGGATTTCCTGCGAAGAGGGATTGCCGAACACGTGGCGAATTCCATTTTGATCAAGGTTAATCAGATCGGAACGTTGACGGAAACGCTGGCGACTATCGAACTGGCGAAGAACAACCGTTACACCACCGTGATCAGCCATCGCTCCGGTGAAACGGAAGACATCACCATTGCTGACATCGCTGTAGGAACCAACGCCGGGCAGATCAAGACCGGGGCGCCCTGCCGGAGCGACCGGGTCGCGAAGTATAATCAGCTGTTACGAATCGAAGAAGAACTTGGTGACAAAGCCGTGTATGGCGCTACAATCCGCTGAAGTGGAGCACGGTTACGCTGATTTCCGCGCGCGTCGCGAAGCCACCCTCTGGCAGCGATTGAACAGGATTCTCCTTGTTCTGCTCATCATAGCGGTCTGGCTGGTGATCGTGAGTCTTTTTGTTCCGCCGTACAAGAAACTGATGCTGAGCAGAACGGAAATCGACGATATCCAGCAAAAGGTCAACGAGCAACAAACTTTGCTGGCACGCCAGACCCGTGAGGTCAATTTGCTCAAGACAGACGTCAGCTACCTGGAAACAATTGCCCGCGATCGCCTTGACCTGATGAAGGACGGCGAAACTATTTTTCGACTCGAAACAGCGCGGGCCAAACCGAAACCCGGCGCGCCGGTACGCAAATAGCTGTAGCGGCGCTGGCGCCGGGCGCCTCGCGGCGTTTCACACAAAGGCCTCTACACCTTTGCACTTCATCTTTGGTTGACTTATTTTTTGCCATGCCAACAGAGATCTCCGTTCCAGACGCTGAGGATCTGAAATCGCGCGTACGCGAATTGCGGAGGTTTCTTTGACGTCGAACAGCTTCAGAAAAATTTAGCCACGATTGAATCGCGCATGGCTGCGCCCGATTTTTGGTCGAATCGGGAACGCGCCCAGTTGGATGTCGAGGAAGTTTCCCGATTGCGCTCGCTAATCAACCCGTTCCAGGAACTGGAACGCGAGATTGAAGATTTCAGTGCGTTATACGAACTGGCTGCTGAAGAAGAGGACCCGGCCCATCGCGCGGAGGCAGAGAAAGAAGTCGCGACCGAACACGCCCGCCTGGCCCGCAAGATGGATGAGTTCGAGTTACGTCAGTTTTTATCCGGTGAAAACGATCGAGCTAATGCGTTTGTCACCATTCACTCCGGGGCCGGCGGAACGGAGTCATGCGACTGGGCTGACATGTTGTTGCGGATGTACCAGCGCTGGATCGAGCGCAGCGGATTCAAATCGCAGACAGTAGACATTCAACAGGGCGAAGAAGTCGGTGTTAAATCCGTGACTCTGCTGGTCGCCGGGGAGTACGCCTACGGACATTTCCAGGCGGAGCGCGGTGTGCACCGGCTTGTGAGGATCTCACCATTCGATGCCAACAAACGACGACACACGTCGTTCGCCAGCGTCGACGTTGTGCCGGAAATCGCGGACACGGCTCCGGTTGAAATTAACCCGGCCGATTTAGAGATCGATACGTTTCGGAGCGGCGGCAAAGGCGGGCAAAACGTCAACAAGGTTGAAACGGCTGTGCGTATTCTGCACAAACCCAGCGGCATTGTCGTTGCCTGTCAGGCTGAGCGCAGCCAGGGACGCAATCGCGAACTGGCGATGAAAATGTTGAAAGCGAAGCTCTACCAGCTCGAACAGGACAAGAAACGCGCCGAGGTGGAACGGCAATATGGTGAAAAAGGCGAGATCGCTTGGGGAAACCAAATCCGTTCCTACGTTTTTCAGCCCTATCAAATGGTAAAAGATCACCGGACCGGGGCGGAGACGAGCAATGTGCAGGCAGTGATGGACGGCGACATCGACATGTTTATCCGGGCAAAATTGCGCGGCCAAAAATCCAGCAAAAGCGACGAGCTCGAAACGTTGTAGCGGCAGTCTCCGAATAACGTACGCATTTGGCCGTTAGCACAACGCGCCGGCCAATCGCACCTGACGCTTATTTCAGGTGCACGGCTCTTTATCGAAAATCGCGCAGAAACCCTCCTTGTAGAAGCGAAGCCGCCAGCCGTTCCGTTTGGCAAATAAGGCGACTCTAGCTTCGTGCATCTTCCCGTCCGGTGGCCAGACGCGCGTTAGTTCGGGTTCGTAAACCGCGTAATGCTTTGCCTTCTTTAGTTCCTTTGCAATTCGGCTCGCGAGTATTTTCATAAACGCCGCTCAAAACTTGCTCCCCCTCAATGACATCGGCAGACCAAGCCCTCCAAAAATTGACCGCAGATTTCGGCGAAACGTTTAAACTTTTTTTGTAAATTCTTGGTGACGAATGTTTCAAGATCTCTGCGCATCCCAGAAGGGATGAGACATGGCGTTGAATCTCGATGATATCTTCGACATCAAATCAACCCAACCGCCCGCTGACAGAAACGTTCGGAAAGAAAGCGAACGCGGGACGGTGCTCCGAGCAGCCAGTGTTTGACACAAACGCCGCTACACCTTGAGGAGCTTCAATTGAAACCGCACATCGAAGTCCCCGCCGTTGTGAGCGCGGCAGCACGCTAGACACGCCACGGCATGCCTGATCTTCCGGACGCGAGAAAAATCCCGCCCGCAATTTGGGCAGCGATAAATAAAACGCGGCGCATAACGCTTTGCTGGAAAGGGAAGTGTATGACAGCGCTTTTCGCCTGCGATTCCCAAATCGACGCAAGCCGTTCGCCACCCCGCTCCGTGCGGCGAAATCCGACGTCGCCCGGCACGAAATTGCGCAAGGAAATGGGCCAACTCGTGCCGCAGAGTGCGATCGATCTCCTCCGGATGTGCAGCCAACCGCGGGTTCAGCGAAATGAGTTTCTGGCGGTAATCGGCGCGCCCGGCAGCGGTTTTGAGCCGGAAATTCCATTCCACACGAAGTTGCAGCGCGATGCGATTGGCGCCTAACGAACGCAACAGTTCCCGCGCTGTGGTTTCAAGGGCGCCGGCTCTGTAGTCGCTTCGTTCTGCAGAGCGGGGGGCGTCCCACAGAGACGCGGCGACAGCGCGGGGACAGGCAGGTGTGATTTCCAAACCGGGGTCACCGATCCCGGCTACAGCTCCGCTACCGAACGCAAACTCGAGCTGTCTAAGCAACGGCATATTCGCGCGCGTCTTTAGTTCGCTTCGCGATTCTCTCAAGCGCATTAACAGCACCGGAGATTTCCTCTGCAGTTGTCCATCTGCCAAGTGAGAAACGGATAGCGGAACGGGCACGGTCCATTGGCAGACCCATCGCGAGTAAAACGTGCGAAGCTCTCACGGACCCGACCATGCAGGCGGAACCACTCGAGGCGCAAATCCCTTCCAAATCGAGCACCATCAGCATCGTTTCCGAATCGATGCCGGTAAAACTTACATTCAGTGTGTTGGTCAGTCGATGCACCGGCTCGCCATTCTGCTGCGCGTCGGGAAAAATGTCTGCGATGCTCCTCCACAATTGATCGCGCAGGCCTGCCCGGCGTTCCTCCTCCATATCGCGCCCCCGCAACACCCATTCGGCAGCGCCAGCCATTCCAGCGATGCCGGCCACGTTTTCGGTCCCGGGACGGCGCTGATTTTCGTGTGCGCCACCGAACATGATCGGCTCTATCGGCAGGCCGGCACGGAGACAAAGAAAACCGGTGCCCTTCGGTCCATAAAACTTATGCGCAGCAAAGCTCGCGACATCGACCAGAGAGACATCGACATCCATTTTCCCGAAGGCCTGGACCATGTCGCTGTGAAGCAAGACGCCCCGCTCCCGACATATCTTTGAGATCTCGCGCATTGGCTGGACCACGCCGGTCTCATTGTTAGCGGTCATGATCGAGACGAATCTTGTATCGGGACGAATCGAATCTTTGAGCTGATCGAGATCGATCATTCCAGTCTCGGAAACATTCAGCCAGGTAACCTCAAAATTTTCGCGCCTTTCGAGGTATTCGACGGGGTTTAGCACAGCATGATGCTCTGCTTTGTTCGAGACAATGTGACCAGATGGCGAGGATGACGATCGCGCCAGGCCGAAGACGGCCAGATTGCACGATTCGGTTGCGCCGCTGGTAAATATGATCTCGCCCGGTTTCGCCTGCAGCAATGCGGCGATCTTATCGCGCGCATTATCCACCGCGGCGCGCGCTTCGCGGCCTGCGGCATGAACACTGGATGGATTGCCAAAATGACGACTCAGGTACGGAAGCATCGCCTCCCGCGCCGGATCGCATAGCGGCGTTGTGGCGTTGTAATCGAGGTAAATCATAAACTATTCCTCTGGCTCGTTCTTCTGGCCTTACTCATTTCTTGTA
>JBLMXD010000036.1:0-6493 GCA_050257575.1 Alphaproteobacteria bacterium
CGTCACGCTTCACAATTTCTCCGTCGAGAGAATGAATGTCGGTTGGAAAGCGCAAGTGCTGTTGGACATTTGACGCTGTAGAGTGCGCTGGTCCTCAGCGTAGTATCTTTTCCAACGGCAAGATGCAACTTCACTGAGACAGCAGACGCTACCCCATTAACGACCGCCACCTCGGTTCCACGAAACATTCCTGTAGCCGCGTCTCTGCGAGACGCTTCATCGAGTTTTAAGATGTGTCATCCAATCGCTTCGCACGGCGAAGCGACTACAGATCTTACCGGCGAGGCGCTGGCGTCGGGCGAGCCCGCGGTGTCGGCGTGGGCCGCGTTCCGCTGGGTGTACCGGTGGCCGTTGGAGTTGCAGTCGCAGTTGCTGTTGCCGTTGGAGTTCCAGAGGGACTGGCGGTCGCCGTTGCCGTGGCTGTAGGTGTAGCTGTAGCCGTTGCTGTTGGCGTTGGCGTCGGAGTTCCTCCGGCGTTGCAGAAGATTTCCATTGAGCTTAGCGGTGTGACATTGTCGCTGGCATAACCCCCCGCCAACCAAATCCTCGTTGTGCCATCTGTGGCGGTGGCGAAGTTCCGCCTGGCAGTCGTAAATGCCGGAACTGGAGAACCAGTTGACCAGGTGTTTGTTCCCGGATCGTAGATATCAACTTCGTTCGACGGATTGGGCGCCACTCGACCTCCACCCATCACCAACATGAGATCATTGAAGGTCAGAGCGCGGGTTTCACCTGTGGCCCGCGGTATGGTCGCTATGGTGCCGATGGTGTTGCTGCCGGGATTGAAACTAAAAGAAGTGGTCGTGTCCACTACAGTCGCACCTTGGAAATCCGACGCGCCTCCGACGTAGATGATGCCGTTGATAGTGCACGTCGGCGCATACATGATCCCGGCTGGCGCGTTCACTCTTTGTGTCCATCTGGCCCCTGCCGCGGCAGTAGGATCAAACTGCCAAATCTGGTTCGTTGAAGCTACATTGATGTCGAAACCGCCGAGGATATAGAGCTTGTTGTTTGCTACGGCAAAACCGCCTGGCAGAACTGTGCCCGACATATCGCCCGGCCAATTATCCTGAGCACCCAGCATCTCAATCATGTCGTTAACCGGGTTGTAGCGAAAAACGCGAGCGGTAGCCGTCGTCTGCCCGGCCGCGGAGCCGCCTACACAGTAAATGTAAGGAGTTCCCGATTCGGTGAGGACACCGCAAGCCATGTTATTGACCTGATTATCAGGATAAGTGGCCGACTTTGTAGCCCAACCGTTGCTGCCGGGATCGAATTCAAACGGATGGGTGAAATCGCTGCCGCCTGTGTCAGAAGAGCGCCCGCCCATTTCATAAAACTTTCCATTAGGCTGGAAATACACGCCGACCAGACGGACTCCCACGCTGGGCATGTCCGGACCCGCGGACCATCCCGATGGCGAGCAACCACCGGAGACATTTACGACGCCGGTCATGCCGACACCACAGTGTGCAATGCAAATGTAGGAATAGCTTCCGGGCGTATTGAATGTGTGTTGATAAACGGTGCCCGAATTGGAAAGAACTCCCGGGAAACAGTTCATGTCGTTGGGTGAACAGAACTGCGAATCGGGAATACAATGAGGACCGCTGGTGACGCTGTGTCCACTACCAGCCCACGTCCAGCGCACCGAGTCGCCGACTGAAATGTTCACCGTGCTCGGCGAAAATGCGAAGCCCGGTCCGACTTGCACATCGACAATCGTGCTGGTTGCTGAGGGCGCGCCGCTCACTGACGGTCGGCCGTTTTGATCGACAATCTGCATGGGAGACGCGCTCTTGTTGTTAGCCATGCTCACCCGTTTTTCCCCGGATTCGGCTCGCACCAAAAATCCTAAAGCCGAAATGGCTATGACCCAGAAAACCAATCGTGCTGCATTTGATATCTTCATACGCCTGTTTGTTTTCTTCCGCGCCAGAGTTCGGATTTTTACTGAAGCGAACCTGGCGCTCTTCGATTCAGCGCGGAGATGCTGCGCGGGCGCTTAGGAAAAGGCAAGCAGATGTTTAATGAAACCGGAGACTTGGCGAAACAAAAAGGTAACAGAACTGTTACCAATCCTTCATTTGAGCATCGTTCAAGGCTGACAGTAGAAGCCCGACTGAAGGATTTGCCGCGAATCAAATGCGGGCTTTTTCAACTCGTGCCCGTTGCACCTTCGCTTCAATGTCGAATTCTGCGAGTAGGTGGCGTGCTATCTCGGAAAGTTTTGACGACCAGGCCACACCAACAATAACCGGTGGGAAATGCGGTAACGGAAGAGCGCGAAGTTCCGGGGCGACCTTAAAGCCCGGCACAGCAACTGCCAAACCAATGCCATAACCGCTGGCAACGTAATGCTCGACTAATCGCTCCGATGTGGCCTCGATCCCGCAAGACCACTCAACTCCGAGCCGATCGAGGCCGCGCTGAAAATACGCGTGAACCGGATCCGTCCGGGGGAAACTGATCAACGTCTCTTCGATCTTGTCTTGTTCCCACAACTCGTGAGGGTGCTTCACCCTGGATTTTTTGTGGACCAACAAAATCAGCGGCAGTTCGAGCAGTGGCCGCACCTGGATTCCACCGCGCGATTTCTTGTCGATCAACATGATGGCGATATCGACCTCGCGCGTCAGGAGAAGTCGTTCCGCTTCAACCCGAGCCGCTTCGTGGAGGTAAAGCCGAAACGCTGGAAATTTTGTTCGAACGCGCTGCAGGATTTGCGGCAGGTAATCGTGCAACACAATCGACGGAGCGGCCACGCGCAATTGCGGCGAACTGTTCTGGCGCAACCTTTCCGCGACGTTGTCAATGTTGTAAAAGAACGGCTGGATAAACTCGAAAAGCTCCGCGCCTGCGGTCGTGAGTGCGAATGGCCGCCGCTGAAACAGCTTGGTGCCAAGTGATTCTTCCAGTTTAGCAATTTGCCCGCTGACCGCCGGTTGCTGAATACCGTAGGGAATATTGCGGACCGCTGCCGCGATGCCGCCGTGTTTTGCCACGAAGTAGAAAAGCTCCAGGTGATGGATGTTCATAAAGCCAATCTCAGAATGTCATTCTGATCCCGCAGTCGCGGGAGAGGAATTTCGGACTAATTCTGAGTGGAGAACGCAATTCGAATAACCAAAGATGTTTCGCTTCGCTCAACATGACAACGTCATTGTCGAGACAAGTTCTAATCGAAAGGATCGATGTAATCCTTCATTTTTATCAATTCACAGGCGCGGCGTAAACCAGCTATCATTCGTCGCAAAGGAAGAGTGTTCCAGCCACACCCCAACAACCAATGGAATTTCTAGGTTTTCTCGTAATCGGTCTTCTCATCGCGATTCTTGTATTGCCGTTTGTCGCGCTAGCAAAAGCAAGCCGCGCAAAACGCGTCGCAGACGATCTCGCAAAGCGATTGTCATCGCTTGAAAACGAACTCCGCAACCTGCGGTCGCAAGCGGTTTCCACCGTGACGCTGGAAACGCCTGTCGCAACGCCACAACCAAAGATGGAAACCGTTCCTTCGCCGGTTCCGGTAGCGACCCCTGCTTCGGTCGCGCATCCCCCAACACCAAAGCCGCCGCCAATCCCGCAAGAACTTCTCAAACCGACTACTCCTCAAGCCACCAGACCAGTCAAACCGCCGATCAATTGGGAGCAATTCATGGGCGCAAAACTTTTCGCCTGGATCGGCGGACTGGCGCTTTTCCTGGGCGTGGCCTTTTTCGTGAAATATTCGTTCGAGCACAACCTGATCCCGCCAATGCTGCGGGTGGCGATCGGGTTCGTTGTCGGGGTCTGTTTAGTCATCGGTGGTCTGTTATTGAAACGAAAGGAGACCGCCGTCACAGCGCAGACGCTGTGCGCAACTGGCATCCTCGTGCTTTACGCAGTCACCTTCGCATGTCGCTCGTACTATCACTTCGCGTTCTTCGGTCTCATTCCAACATTTTTGTTGATGACCTTGATCACGGCGGTCGCGTTTCTGCTTGCGGCACGATTGAATGCGCTCGTCGTCGCCGTGCTCGGGATCGCGGGCGGTTTTCTCACGCCCATATTACTTTCAACAGGGCAGGACAATCCTCTGGGACTTTTCGGTTACGTCGCGCTGCTGGACATCGGCTTACTAGCCGTGGCGCAACGACAGCGATGGAACGTGCTTCCCATCCTGGGCGCGATCGGAACTGCGCTGATGCAATTCGCCTGGTCCGCAGCGGTCTTTGTTCCCGAAAAATATTTTGTCGGCAATAGGATTCTCATTTTCATGGCAGTGTTTATCGGATTCCAAGCGCTGTTTCTTGCCGCAAGCGCGTGGGCAAAGAGCATCGGAAGAACGAACCGAGAACTTTTCGGCTGTGCAATCGCCCTTGGTTTCGTTGCGATGTTCTCCGCGTTTTACCTGCTCTCCTTCCCAACGATGGCGCATCGGCCGGCGTTGGTATTCAGCTACCTGTTTATTATCGATTTTGGCCTGCTCGTGCTGACGCTGTTTGAAAGCAGACTCACTGCTGTTCAAGCTTTCGCCGGAGTCGCAGCGTTCATTTCTCTCGGCACCTGGACTGCCGGCTACCTAACGAGCAGCCGCCTCTATACTGCGCTGGCTTTTTATTTTGTCTTCACCCTGTTTCATACGGCAGTGCCGCTGGCGCTCCAACGCCTGCGCAAAATCAAGATCCCGTGGTGGAGCCACGTGTTCCCTGCTCTCGCACTGCTCCTCGTGTTGATGCCGATTTTCCAGCTCAGCGAGCTTTCAATTCTTGTCTGGCCTTTCGTATTGATGGTGAATCTTCTGGCGATCGTTCTCGCATTGGCAACCGCCTCCCTGCTTCCCATTCTCGCCGTACTTCTGCTGACGGTTGTGGCGCTGGGCGCGTGGCTCGTTCGGATTCCTGAAGAACTCTCCGGACTGCCGACAGGACTCTGCCTCCTCGGCGCGTTCGCGATTTTCTTTCAGCTCGCTGCCAATTGGGCCAGTCGCCGGCTGACCGCATCTGGAACACGCACGCCAAGGCTTTTCGGCAACATTAACGATCCAGCGAATCTTTCAGTTCAACTTCCTGCGCTCTCGGCGACGCTGCCGTTTTTGCTGCTCATCATGATGACGCTGCGTTTACCGCTGCCGAATCCATCTCCCATTTTCGGTCTGGCGCTGTTGCTGGTCATCTTGCTCCTCGGGATGACCATAATCCTTTCTCTTGATTTGCTTCCTGCGGTCGCGCTCGTCTCCGTGCTCACACTTGAGCACGCGTGGCATTTCGAACATTTCGATCCCACTTATGCCGCCGTTCCACTGATTTGGTATCTCGGTTTCTACGCACTGTTCACGATCTTTCCGTTCCTGTTCGAAGAGAAGCTGGCTGGGAAAACCGCGCCGTGGGCAACCGCGGCCCTCGCTGGTCCATTGCATTTTTATCTCATATTTGACGCGATCCGCTGTGCGTACCCTGGAATCGTTCCCGGCCTGGTGCCGGCTGCATTTGGTTTGCCGTCGTTACTTGGTTTGTCGGTGCTGCTCAAACGCACAACGGTCGCGAACGCAGCACGCGATGTGCGCCTTGCGTTATTTGGCGGTGCCACGCTGTTTTTTATCACTCTGATTTTCCCGATCGAGTTTGAGCGACAATGGCTCACCGTGGGTTGGACCCTGGAAGGCGCAGCACTCTGCTGGCTCTTTCGCCGCATACCGCATCTGGGGCTGCGCCTCGTCGGCGTCGCTTTGCTGGTGGTCGTGTTTGCGCGTCTGGCGCTCAATCCAGCGGTGCTCAGCTATCATCCCCGTGCCGGCTTTCCGATTTTCAACTGGTATCTTTACACCTATGGGATCGCGACCGCGTGCCTGTTCGCCGCCGGACGATTGCTGGCCCCGCCTCGCAACCTCGTGCTCGGTCGCAATGTGCGGGCGTTGCTTTACACGCTTGGCAGCGTGCTCGCTTTTCTGATCGTCAATATCGAAATCGCCGATTACTTCAGCACTCCGGGTGCGGCTGCGTTGACGTTTCAATTCTCGGGAAATTTTGCGCGCGACATGAGCTACAGCATCGCCTGGGCGCTGTTTGCGCTGTTGCTGCTCATCGTCGGCATGCGAAAACAAGCCGCGCCTGCGCGCTACTCCGGTCTGGCATTGCTCGGCGTTACAATCGTGAAGCTATTTTTTCACGATCTGTCCCGGCTCGATCAACTCTATCGCATCGGCGCGTTCATCGCGGTCGCCGTGATCGCAATCGTCGCCTCCTTCTTGTATCAACGGTTCCTCGGGTCTGTTAGCAAGAACGATGAACCCAAACCGAACACTTCACCGGTCACCTAGAAGTGGAGTGTTTGTTTTGAAGCTGATTCTCTACACACCGGCATCAGTTACTTCGATGATGACCCAAAAGATTATCAATTAACACACAGACAAAGCGCCGAGCGATCATCGGCGCATGAACATATTGATCATCTTTGGAATCGCCGCCGGCTGCATTATTGCAGAACGATTGTGGCCAGCCATGGAACTGCC
>JBLMXD010000037.1:0-3956 GCA_050257575.1 Alphaproteobacteria bacterium
CATGTTCCGCTGTGCTGTGTAAATTCTGGAGTCCCTTCTCGCGGTCGACCTCCGAACCGGTCAATCGCAGCAGAACGCGCAATGCGATCGGTTTCAGGCTCAGCAGATAGTTTTCAACTCCGGGCCCGAGGTAAGCGTCGAACGCTTGCGGATCGGCGTGCATCAGTCGTTCGGCGTAAACGCGGCCGGCTTTAGTATAACTCAACGCGCGCAAGCCCTGTCCGTCGATGAGTGCGGCGTAATCGGCGCGCAGGCCGTGCGTCAGAGTTTTTACAAACAGAGCACGCGCATCGTCGCTCGATCGCTGCAGGTCTGAATCAGCGAGCCGGTCCGCATCGGAGATGCATTGCGTGAATGAAGCCTTTACTGCCGGATCGGGTTCAAGGGTTTTGCGGTTCTTGAATTGCTCATCATCGACGAAAAGCTCGGATTCGAGGACGCCCAGTCGGGCTAATTCTGAAAACAAATACGCAGCGGCGTTAGACACGGGACCGAGGGGATCTTCCGGATGCACTTCACCCCATCGCTTCAGCGTCTCATGTGCCTGATCGAACCTGAGATCATACATTTGCAGCCACGCCGAATAGACCGGCTCAGATTTCAAATCTGCTGCACCGGCCACGCCGCAGGAAATCAGCCCACCGGAAATGATCGCTACTTGGAGAACACGCATGGTCTTCAGCTTTGATATGCGTAAACACGCCTCAGGTTGCGCTCGACTATTGCCGGTGGAAGCATCCGAGTCACAATTTCGCGGCCGGTAACAAAAAGTGAGTTTTGCCACTGGCCGATGTACCCGATCAGCAGTGACCGCTTCTGAATGTGCTTCGTCCTGAGAAACCGGAGTGTTTCATAACGGCGCAGCGCCGATTTCAACGAAGGCTCGCTGTTGATACACCTGGCTAAAACGAGCGCATCTTCCAAGGCCATGCAGCCGCCCTGACCAAGGTTTGGCGTGCACGGATGCGCAGCATCACCGAGGAGAGTAACTACTCCCTTTCCCCAGCGTTGAAGCGGCCTGCAATCTCGCGCTCCATTCTTGAGAATTTCACTGTCGTCCGTTGCTTCGAGGAAATCGGCAATCGGCTCGTGCCATCCCGCAAAGAGACGCTGCAGCTCGCGTTTTCGGCCACAACTCGCATCAGAATGATTAGCCGGAACATTTGCGGTCGCGTACCATGTGAACCTGCGATGCCCGGTGTTTAAAATCCCAAAGCGTTTTCCGGCACCCCACGATTCACTGTTGAACCCGGGTTTTATGGCATTGCCCTCGTAACGAGCGAGACCGCGCCACACAGTGTAGCCGCGGTATACAGGCTCCGAAGATCCAAACAACTCCGATCGGACTTTGGATCGAATTCCGTCTGCACCGATTACAGCATCATGTTGTTCTACACGGCCGTCTTTAAAGCAGAGTTGAACACCGACACCGGACATGTCCAGGCGCTCCAATTCGTAGCCTAGATGCAAACCTCCGTTCGGAATTGCAGACAAAAGAATCGAAAGGAGGTCAGATCGACGCATGCAAACAGCAGGGACATCGAATCGGCCAAGTGCGATGTTCATCAGAATCGCACCGTCGTCTCTTCGGACGAGGAAATTCGTGTTTCGCCCACTGTGGGCAATGACTTGGTCGAGCACGCCAAGGTCGCGCAGCACACGTGTGCCGTTCGGCCAAAGCATCATTCCGGCGCCGACCTCTCGAGGATGGCTACGTCGCTCGTAAACGGTGACGTCGATTCCAATTCGATGGAGTGCAATCGCGGCGGCAATTCCGCCAATCCCGCCGCCGACAACCGCTATGCGTTTTCGCGCCATCATCCCGCCTTGCCGACCCGCTTCTTTGAACTTCGTTTCTCCTTAGTGCTCCATTCGGGGGGACCACAGTTTGCACCGCAAACTCCAGCCCGTAATTGTTGGGCAAATTCGACAGTCCGAACGAATGTTCGTTCAATTCCTGCGCCTCCGGACTGCACCTGATCCACGAGGCGTAAGGCGTGACCTGACATGCCCCACACGTGCAACAATCGTTGCCCGTGCGAAGGTTATAAGTGAGTAAGCGCAGACACGAAATACATCAATCGGCCAAGCCAAGTTATCGTAGCCGCCGTGTACGGCGTTGGGTGTCTTACCTGTGGCGAGAAGCGATCTTGAAAAGCTGGCGACCCATTGCGCCTACATTCACAAAACCGAAGCCGTCAGAATGGAGTGACGCCAATCTCACGGCAGCCTGGCTCGGTCATTCGACAGTGCTGATCAATTTTTTCGGTGTGAACATTCTGACGGATCCGGTGCTCTTCCCGCGGATCGGAATTCGGCTGCCATTTCTATTTACCATTGGGCCGAAGCGCCTGACTGCGCCGGCGCTGGACGTCAATGAGCTGCCGAATATCGATGTCGTACTGTTATCGCATGCTCACTTCGATCATTTCGATTGGCAAACACTCAGTCATTTCAATCGGAGCACACAAGTCATCCTCCCGCCAAAGACCCGCGATTTGCTTCGTTGGACACGATTAGTTGAGGCGACGGAGCTGACTTGGAAGCAATCGACGTGGATTCACACGCAGGCAGGCACAATAAAAGTCACGGGAGTGCGAGTGAAACATTGGGGCGCACGGATGCAAACGGACGATTACCGCGGTTACAACGGTTACCTGGTCGAACGAAACAACCGGCGAATTCTGTTCACGGGCGATACTGCATTTTGCGGCCTCCGAGAACTGCGAAAATATGGCTCCATAGATCTCGGGATCTTTTCAATCGCTGCCTATAATCCTTGGATCCAATCGCACTGCACTCCGGAAGAAGCTGTGCAAATGGCGAATGATGCCGCTGCAAGATTCATCATGCCAGTGCATCATCAAACATTTCGGCTTAGCTTCGAGCCGTTCCGGGAGCCGATCGAAAGGTTTGAGACCGCATTGCAGCAGCAGCCGGAACGCATTGCGCTACGAGAGATCGGCGAAACGTTTGTCCTGCCGAGCAGTCGATTTTCTTAGACGTTCTTCGAGACCTGCTGTTTGACTGGCAATGAAATCGGAGGCTGCGGTACCGCTTGGGATGTTGCGCTCCACACATTCCTGGCGCGGATGACCCCAGCGATCACAATTGCCGCTGGCTCGCGGCTCACTTTTGCGAGTTGGCACCTGACCGATAGTAACATCTTTCAAATCCAATCTCGCTCCTCCGGGCTCATCATCTAACAACAAAGTTGTTCTCATAGAATCCCTCCTCCTCCTTTTCGTTAGACTAGGCCTACCGCAGTATAAGGCTTGATGCTTATTGGGTTTTGCTTTGCAAAAATTGCGTGGCAGTTTGCGGGCCCATACCCGTAGCAGACGTCGTTTTCTCGAAGAGATTTTTGTAATGGATGCAAGAGTTGTCGCCGGCATGATTGCCGCCTTTGCCGTTTCGAGCACGGTCGTGAGCGCGGACCAACAGCAGCCGCGATTCGTCGTACCCCAAAAGGATTCTGCCAATGCCAAAGCGCTGGCGAATCAACTCGCGGCGCTTTCGCGCAGAGTGGATCCGAAGGAAGCGAAACTGCTGGCCGATTGCGCATACGCCACGGTCGCCAAACTACGGCATGAGTATCGAATGTTTGGCACGCCCATCTTTAACAATTTCCTCGTCTACCACGGTCTTCGGAAACGCGGCTACTGTTATCATTGGTCGGCGGACCTGCTGGTCGCGCTGGATGAACTGAAACTCAAAACGCTCCAGCTTCACTGGGGCGAATCGCACGCCGGCACATGGATGGAGAACAACTGTCTGGTTGTGACCGCAAAAGGACAGCCGTTTGATCACGGGATGATCCTCGACTGCTGGCGCCATTTCGGACATCTCCGTTGGAACCTGGTTCCCTCGGATCAGGACCGGTACACCGAGAACAAGATCTATGCGCTGTTCGTACGCGAACGGGCGGCTGCATCGAAGGCGTCCGGGACCAATCA
>JBLMXD010000038.1:0-4367 GCA_050257575.1 Alphaproteobacteria bacterium
TCTGGGCATACTCACGCCTGCAAGGGCAATGTGAAACAATCTCGAAGTGAGGCAACAGTTTCGCGAAATGTTATCGAGGCGATCGGATTGAAGGCGAAGAACCGTCGCAGCGAAGCGGACGAGCGGTGGAGTCTGCTGCAGCGTCTGCAAGCGGGAGCGCGAGACTAGAGTAATTAAACCGAAGGTGACGATTTTTATTTGCGATTTGGACAGAATTAAGTTTGGCTAACAGTGCGTCGTGCTTATGATGCATCTGTGGTACAGTGTCTAGAATTTTCGTGATCGCCGACGTTTGACCGGCTGCGTTCAAATGAGCAGTTCTATTACAACAGCGGAGGCCAAGCGGAACTTCGCCAACCCCTACAGTCGTTGGCACCGAAAGGACGCGTTGCCCGGCGAGCTAAACGGTACGCTTGCGTGCCAGCGACTGCGTGAACCGCTTTTTGTGCCGGCGATCACGCCTGGTTTTAAAATGCAGCGTGAAGACAAAGTTTTCGCTATTGGCTCGTGTTTTGCCCGGGGTGTTGAGCTCGCGTTGATTGACCAGAAAATGGATGTGTTAAGCAGAACCGCGGAGTTTGATTCGTTCCCGGCAATGAACGGCGAGCTAGAGTTGGGCTTCACCAACAAATACAACACTTTCTCGATCTATAATGAACTGCGCTGGGCACTGGACCCGGCGGCAGAATTCCCTCGTGAGAGCCTGGTTGATCTTGGAAATGGTATTTTCTATGATCCCCACACTAATCCGGCACTCCAGCTAGTCGGCCTCGAAGAGACGATTCATCGGCGTGAGATCATGCAGATGGTCACCCGCCGAATTTCGCAGTGCCGGGTCGTGATAATTACTCTCGGCCTGGTCGAAGTGTGGCGCGATACCGTTGCGGATGTTTTCATTAATCAGCTGATTCCCAGTATGCATAGCAGTTATCCAGACCGTTACGAGCTTCACGTCACTAACTTTGTCGAGAACCTTTCGAATCTTGAACGCATTCACGGGCTGCTCAACCAATTCGGCCACCAGGACGTACAAATCGTAGTGACGGTGTCGCCCGTGCCGCTACAGGCAACCTTTTCTGGGGACGATGTGGTTGTTGCCAATAGTTATTCGAAATGTCTGCTCCGCGCTGTAGCCCAGGAATGGGCTGCCGCACATAAAAATGTGCACTATTTTCCAAGCTACGAGATCGTTCAGAACTCGGACCGGAACCTGACTTGGGAGGAAGACATGCGGCATGTGAAGGGAAAGGTCGTTCGGCACATCATGAATCTTTTCTTGCGCAACTACTGCTGGGGGCTTCCAGTGACTTCCTCCAAGCTATGCGCTTCACCAAACCCAGTGCCGCCTGGTATTGGCCTAGGCAAAACCACTATCACGTGGTCCTCTCATGGCGCTCCGAATGCAGCAATTTATGTGTCAAGGGACGGCATTGAAGAAGCTCTTTTTGCGGGTGGTTCGCACGGATCTAAAGAGGCGTCCTGGATCGAGGCGGGTGCAACATACGAGTTTACTCTTTACGCGGATCGCGATCGGAATACACGGCTTGCAGGAATCTCCGTGACCCGCCCTCAGGCCTGGTCGGCCATTTCACGAAAACGCAACCGCGTAAAATCCGCTCGATTTCTGTCAAAAACCACAACCAACTGACAACGCTTTGATTGGCTTTGCAGGATTCGCCCATTGCGAAACGTGCTCTGAGGCACACGTAACTACTGGCAGTCTGTTCGTCGCGAGTCCACGCGACGCTAATACAACTTAAGACACAAGCGAATTTGTCAGAAAAGGTTTCCAACACTGCCACGCGATTCCAATCGCTTGTACCCCAAGGCTACAACTCACCGGCACGACCCGCGGATCCTTCTCCTGGTCGCTTTTCGCCTTTATCGGTTCGTTTTCGGAAACATCCCCGCAGTGCCCGCCACGGTGCGAAAATTGATTTGTAACGCTGTTTCCGAGCACGTGAACGCTGGATGATAAATTTCTTACCTTTGGATTCTTTTGTCAGCCTCTCAATCTGGGCTGTGTCTTTCGCGTCTTTATCCTTCAGGGTCGCGATTTTTTGTAGGGCCTTCTTATAGTTGCTCGCCAGAGTTGCAACAAATTGAACCCGTTCGTCGAACGCGGCTTCAATCTCTGCGAGGGCATCAACTGACGCTTCAAGTGGCTGGGGAGTTTGTTCTACGTCGTGGCAAAGCCGTGTAGCTTGCTCTATGAGGCTCGTATTCGCTTCACGATCGTCAATTTTAAAATCAGCAGGAACATTAGAACTGTTGATCCGTTGCGCCAGAGGTTCGAGACATTCCGGCGCGTACGACTCGCCTAGGAAATTTAGCAAAGACCGGAGCGTGGCCTCTGGTGCACATACGAGGTCGGAATGCCGTAATCGAAAGACGGTGCTGGAACCGTAAGCACGTTCGGCGAGAAGACAGTTCCCGACCGTTCGTAGCCAATAACGGTATGCCTCGTTTTGATTCGCGACCAGGCTCCCTCCGGCGACGCGATGAAAGTGGAGCATTGATCGAACCACGGACGACACGTCGCGGAAGATGTGAACGAATAGGGCTTCTGGAAAGAGTTTGCGCAAGCCACAAATATGGAAGGAATATTCTGGCGTGCCGTCCACCCATCGCGTTTTTGCATTTGAAGACATCACGAAATGCTCACTTGGAGTATTTGGGCCAGCAGCGCATCTCCACCGTCGTTTCTCAAGATCAACCCGGTGCTGCAGAACTAGATCGTTGATCGTCTTGCCAAAGACGGCGAAAAATTCTGCTTTGTTCACATCCATCGAACTCAAAAGGGAGTAGTCACCACGCGCGGTTCCAATTTGATAGTAAATGGCCAGATCAATGGCCAGGTCTCCCATCCAGCAAGACTCCTCGAGCGGAATAATGTTAGGGTGGTGACCCAGGCACCAAGTCAGAATGCTTGTCCCAGACCGGGGCGACCCTACGACAAAAATCGGTTTATCCATTCCGCCTTCCATTTCGGCTCCAGAGTCAGGGCCGTGGATTCTTATTGTGTCCCAGCAAGCATCTGGCGAGAAGGGATTTTATTCGCTGGCGGCTATTCGCGACCTTCATTGTTGGTTCATATATTGTGTCTGATGCAACAGCAGGCAGGCATCCGCGCCAAGGTGGCCGATACGGAGGCCCAGGGTAACAACGAGGGGACATTTACCCCGAATTTTGTCGCGGCTGCGATTGGAAGACGGTACAAAGGTCAGCGGTTTCGCGTGCTACCTCAGTCGCCAGGTTCGAGGGCAGCCCCGAATCTTTCAACCTCGTAATTATTCGCTGGGCCTCTTGATATGCGGTGTCTATGTTCGCCCAATATCTGACTCGCTCTCGAAACGCAGCCTCCATTTCATCGGCCGCAGCACGCGAAGGCTCGGCAGGCTGTGCAGTTCCTTCGACGTGTCGACTCAATCGCGTTGCCTCTTCGACTACTGCGGGATTGGTACCCGGGTCGTCTGCATTGAAGTCAGCCGGCACATTGGAACTATTGATACGTTGCGCAAGCGGCTCAAGACATTCGGCGGAATATGGCTCACCCAAAAAGTGAAGTAACGAGCGCAGAGCGGATTCGGGGTTCTCGACTAAAGCGGAATAGCGCAAGCGATAAACCACACGAGGCCCATACGCTTCCTCAGCCGTCAGGCATGCCCGAACCGCTCGCAGCCAATATTTGTACGCTTCTTCTTCGTTCGCCACCAGATGCGTCCCTGCGACGCGGTGGAAATTGAGCATCGAGCGCACGACTGAGGTTGCGTCGCGCGCGATGTGGATGAACAAGGCGTCTGGAAACAGCTTGCGCAGAGCGCAAATGTGGAACGAATATTCTGGCGTTTGATCCACCCAGCGCGTTTTGTATTCCGAGTTCGGAGCCGCAATTCGAAGTGAATCGATGAGCTGCGAACAGAGCAGGCCATTTGGCTGATCAGCAATGCCGTACTGCCGGATCGCTGCACTCGTAGCAGCATCCAATTCGCCACTCACTTCGCCAAAGTAAAGTCCCTCCTCTTTAAGCTGTCGTTGAACTGCTGTAATCAAGCGTGTCCGGTCAAGGTCGGACCGATGTTTGAGGATCAAAGAATTGATGCTGCGTCCAATCTGGGCGGCGAATTCATCGTGCGAGATGCCCATCGCACTTAACATCGAGAAAATGCCGCGCGCCGCGCCAACCTGGTAACTGATCGCGACGTTCACCGCGAAACTTCCCATCCAATTTGACTCCGGCACGGGAAACAAATTCGGATGCTGACCAAGGCACCAGGTGAGAATACTGGTTCCTGAACGCGGCGATCCGACGACAAAGACGGGCTTGTTTATCTCACTTTGCATTGCTGCATTAGATCGTTCGGACG
>JBLMXD010000039.1:0-4014 GCA_050257575.1 Alphaproteobacteria bacterium
AGATTTCTCGGCGCTGATTCCAGCGGAATCCGAAGAACGATTTCGTTGTTATTCCGCGACTGAATCGCGGGATGGCCAACAATTGTCTCCTGCTCAGGCAGCGGGAAGAAATCGATGGCGGGAAATTTGGCCAAAGTTTCGCTTGTAATTTTCAAGCGAACATCGGATCCGGCGCGACTCCACTCAGCGCCTGCCACACTCGCTTCCGGCCAGTCTTGGGGAAGCAAACGGCGATAACGGGCGAAAAGGTCCATATTCGCAGGCTGACTGGCTGACGCTACCGGCAAATTCAACTGCAACGTTGCGCTACCGGGGATGCAAATCTTCTCGCATACCAGCCAATTCGCGTCAGCGACGAGTTTCACTGACGAGCTGTCGATGTTCGGTGGGGGAGTGATTTCCTGCATCAGCAGGACTTCGTTCTCGTAGCCGTAGGTCTCAATGTCGCCAGGGTCGATCGTTTTCAACGGAATCGGCCATTGGATCTCGCCGATTTTCCAACCGGTTGGCAGTTTCCAGTTCAATTCCGTCGGAAGCCCCGCGTCACCCGAGAATTTCCAGTAGGTGTGCCAGTGCGGAGCCATGCGGAGGAGCAAACCGACGGTGAACGATTTGCCCGGCACGATGGCGCTTGTCTCGGCAAGCAGCTCTGGCACAACGAGCTGCTTTCCCTGATACGTCTGAGCGAGCCCATGCGGGGCGCTAACATTCAGGAGCCAAAAGAGTAGCGAGCAAGTAGCGAATCTCCACGCTGATCGCATACGATTAGGTAACATTCGCTGACTCGTACGGCAATCTATGCCTTGTAGCCGCTTTGCTGTGCGGACACATGATCCTGGCATCGCTTCTTAATCGGACCACGTCGTCTACGGCGCGACAACTACAAGCAGGCACGTTTCACGGCACAACGAAAATCTTGTCGGTCCAGGGATCTTTAACCTTTGTCCCGGAAGCGTAACCGCTCACGTCAACGTATCTGCCACTGGAATCAAACGGGCTGAAAACATATCCCGGCTTGTCAGGCACTGCTTTGGCAGTCGGAAATGAGGCGACAGACGTCTGCGGCGGAGGAGCCGGCTTTGGCTCTGACTGTGTGACTTCAGTCTGAACGTGCGGAGCTTTTTTCGGAGGACTTTGAGTCTGGGCAACGTCAGATTTTGGCCGGCGTTGCGGCGTTGAAGTGGTCTGTGTGACCGAAGCCGGGTGACCGGGCGTGGTCACATCGGATTCGACCGCGTCCGTGGTTCCAACCATGGTTGGTTCGTTACTGCGTCGCCGTAAGGCATAATGCACCGGTGCAGTCGCAACACGGTACGAACCCACGGCGACATCCCGCGTGACATGATAGGAACTCACCGCCACATCACGGGTGGTTCCGCATCCCGCGAGTAAAAGTGCCACGAACACCAAGGGCCGTTCAATCAGGTTCATTTCGTTTGTAAGATGTTGTTTAGTGCGATCCGTTCAATCATTTAATCGTTACAAGATCGCTAATAAGCCTTGTAATCTCCCCGTCGGAGGTGGACCACGAGCACATCAGTCGGTAAATGTCCGGTTCCAGAAATTTGTAAAAACGCCATCCCCGCGTGTTGAGGCCGTGCGCTAGTTGATCGTCCATTCGGAAAAATACGGCGTTGGATTCCACCGGGAACACAGTTTCCATCCCCGCCTCGTCTTGAATTCGCCGGGCAAGCTGCTGCGCTGCTCGATTCGCGTGCCGCGCGTTTTGCAACCAGACGTCCCCATCTAACAGCCCCAGCCAGGGAGCAGCGATAAACCGCATTTTTGAACCGAGGTGCCCGGTTTGTTTCACTCGATATTGGAAATCGCGTGAAAGGTTCTTGTCGAAGAAGATAACCAGCTCGCCCGCGGCAAGGCCGTTTTTTGTACCGCCAAAACTGAGGATATCTACACCCGCTTTCCAGGTAATCGTGCTCGGAGCACACCCGAGCGATGCAACTGCGTTCGCGAACCGCGCGCCGTCGATGTGAAGCAACATTCGGCGGGTGCGTACAAAATCACCAATTGCGGCGACTTCATCCGGCGTGTACACGGTTCCGAACTCCGTAGCCTGCGCTATGCTGATGGCGCGCATTACATGTCCATGGAGCTCTATCTGCTGCGTCACTAGCTTTTCGGCCTCACCAAGTTCGATCTTTCCATTCGTGCTCTTTGTTAAAAACAGTCTGGCTCCGCCCGAATAAAACTCCGTTGCACCCGCTTCGTCTGTCTCGAGGTGCGCGTGTTCGTGACAAATCACTCCGTGGAAAGACTGGCAGACCTGGCTCAAACCCAGCGCGTTCGCCGCGGTGCCTGTAAACACAAAATAGACATCACAATCGGCTTCGAAGATTTCCCGGACACGTTCGCACACCTTAGCAGTCCATTCGTCGTCACCGTAAGCAGGCGCCCGACCCGTATTCGCTTGTTCCAGAGCGATCCAGGCTTCCGGACAAATCGCTGCCGTGTTATCGCTGGTAAAATGGTAACAAATCGCATCGGCGTGCATCCCGCCTTCCCTTACGCGAGTTTCCACGCCTCGCAATCAGCGCCAAAGAGATTGCCTGACAGCAGAGCCCTGGGCCTCCGAGTCTGCCAGGCAAATCCCTCTTTCCCGCTCCTGAAACCGTACGCACCAACCTCACTTAATATTTCGGACGGAAACTTGCAGGCGAGCGTGCCCCAGCGGCATTTTTTTTGGTTCAAAAATCCGCCTTACTTGCCGGTTCGTTGAAACGACGGCGACAACGCCTGCGCGAACATTTTGCCTAACACGCAGGTGCGGCTACTCTTCGCCAATGAGACCGCTTCAAAGCGAGGTCGAACGGCGGGGTGAGCGAATTTTCGAGCTGGTCGACAAACATCCTGAGCGAATTTTCAGCAAGGCCGGTTTTTATCAGCGCCTGATGACTCTGTCGATGGGCGACGAGCGGTTCAAGGCACAATTGTTTCGGTTCGTAGCCGTCCTGCCATCATTGCGTGGGTCGCGTGAGATCATTCAGCATCTCGAAGAATATTTCAGCGACGGCGAGGACGGCTTCCACCCGCTTGTTGGTGTTGGCGTTCGGCTTGCGCGCCTCGTTCCATGGATAAGTGCTCCGGTTCTGCGGTGGAACGTTTCCGAAACAGCACGCCAATTCATCGCGGGACGAAATCCCAGTGATGTGATAGCAACGTTGCGCAAACGCCGGGCGCAAAAAATCGGCTTCACTGTTGATGTTCTTGGAGAAGCTGTGGTAAGCGAAGCTGAGGCGGATGAATATGCCGGGCGTTATGCGGATTTGCTGGAGAAACTGGCAGGCGAAACCAGGAATTGGACCGATCCGCTCGGAAAAAGCGCTGAGCTTTTTCCTGTCGTAAATCTGTCGGTCAAAATTTCTGCGCTCTATTCGCAAATCAGTCCCACCGCTCCTGCCGATGCCATTTCGCATCTTGGGACCAGGTTGCGTCCACTTCTCCGCCGCGCACGCGAGCTCGGCGCATTTATCAATTTCGACATGGAGAGTTATGCCCTCAAGAACATGACTCTCGAACTCTTCAAAACCATTTTCACCGAGGCAGAGTTCAAGGATTGGCCGCATGCTGGAATTGTTATCCAGGCGTACTTGCGAGATTCAGAAAGCGACCTGCGGGATCTGATCGAGTGGGGACGCGGACGGGGGACGCGGTTCGCCGTCCGGCTGGTGAAAGGTGCGTACTGGGATTACGAGACGACAAAATCGGGTCAAAACGGATCGCGTGCTCCAGTGTTTCTTCAAAAACCCGAGAGCGACGCGAATTTTGAAGCACTCACGCGAGTGCTTTTTGAGAATGAATCTATTGTCACCGCCGCGTTCGGGTCCCACAACATCCGCAGCATTGCGCACGGGCTGGCCGCAGCGGAGGAACTTGGGATCGGTCGGAGTCGCTTTGAGTTTCAACTGCTTTATGGAATGGCTGGCCCGATCAAGCGCGCACTGGTGGAAATGGGCTACCGGGTTAGGGAATACTGCCCGATTGGCGAGTTGCTACCCG
>JBLMXD010000040.1:0-12025 GCA_050257575.1 Alphaproteobacteria bacterium
TTCAGTCGCTCGAACGCGAGCGCTCCGTTCGAACTGACCTTGAAGAATTTCTTCGGCGGTTGCCGTTTCCCACAATTATTTTGCGATGGAATTTGAAACTAATTTACCAGAACACCGCGGCCAGGGATTTCTGTGCTGTCTGGGAAAAGGGGCCCGAGGAAGCTAGGCGAACCAAGGCAGACTTTTCGATGCCCCGCGAGATTTTGGATCGGTGCCGTGTTATCAAAGAGAAATGGAGGAGTGCACAGTCACAGATGCGCTCAAATCGCAGGATCGACTTCAAGGAAGAACAAGTGAATCATCCTTGCTTGCAGCATTTGCGCGCGACCATTCATCTTAAGCAGATCAATTCCGTAGGCGTCGCGGGGCCACATTTTCTGATCGCCTGCGAAGACTTTTGCCGAAACAGCGAACGATCCGGGCGGCTCAGGCTTTTCCGGTTGCCCGGCATCACAAGGCTCACACGGCGCGAACGGGAAGTTGCACAACTGGTGTGTGAAGGACGGAGCAACAAGGAGATTGCTCAAAATGCCTGCCTGAGTTTGGCAACTGTTAAAAAGCATCTGCACTCAGTTTTTCGCAAACTCGCGGTCCCCAGCCGGAGCCGGCTTGTTGCGCTTACAGCCTGAAGCGATGCGTTGTCCTGTTTACGCCGGCGAATTCCCGCAGCAGTAAAGTCACGAGACTCAGTACCGCACGCGAACCAGAAACAATCCTTCGGCGGGCGCGGTGAAACGAAGCGAGCCTCGTTCCATCGACCTCAATCGCACGCTGATTTCCTCGATGCGCATTTTGCCGAGCGCACATTTCACCAGCGCGCCGACCATCAACCGAACCATCTTATAGAGGAAGCCATCGCCATCGAACTCGATTGTGACCCGAGCACCTTTTTGCCGGACACGCACGGAGCGAATTGTGCGGACTGTACTTTGTTCGGGTTTGCCCCGGTTGGCCGCAAAACCGGAAAAATCATGAGTGCCGACGAAACGCTTTGCTGCGGATTCCAGAACTTTGAGATCTAATGGTCGGGCCATAAGCCATGCGCGGTGATGCTCGAACGGAGGTAAAACAGGTCCATTCCAAATTCTGTAGCGATAACTCTTTCCCTTGGCCGAAAACCGTGCATGAAAATCGTTCGATACATATCGGCAGCGGAGGACGCGGATAGTTGGCGGGAGCAATGCATTAAGTGCTTCGGTCCAACGCGGCGCTGGCAAGAGTTTGGTTACGAGGTCAACATGCGCGCATTGCGCGAGGGCATGAACGCCCGTGTCTGTTCGTCCGGCTCCGTGGACGCGTACGACTCCGCCCGTGACGCGTTCAAACGCGCGCTCGAGGTGATCCTGTACAGTGTTGCGATGCGATTGGCTTTGCCAACCGGCAAACGGCGCGCCGTCATAAGCAACGATTAGTTTTAGTCTTCGCGCCATGGCTACGTTAGTTGTTAGTCATTGGTAACAGAAGGAGCGGTCGCCCAATAGCCGACGATGGAATGCCTGATCACAATCCGCCTGCCGCATTCTCGTGTGCGCGGCGATCGAGATAGCTTTGCAGAATCATTTGTGCCGCGACTTGATCCACGTAACCGCGCGTGTGCCGCGTTTTTTTCCCGGCATCACGCAAGGCCCGCTCGGCGGCTACAGTTGTGAGTCGCTCGTCCCAAATTACGACGGGGCAGGGGAGAATGGCACGGAGTTTTTCCACAAACTGAAGTACTTCTGTCGCAGCGGTACCAATTTCACCGTCCATGCGTTTCGGAATCCCTGCCACAACACGATCGACTTTCCTCTCGAGCACAATTTCTGCCACCCGCTTCGCCGGTTGTTCATTTGCCGGAATGGTTTCGAGCGGATGGGCCAGCATTTGTAACTCGTCAGAAATGGACACCCCGATTCGCGCCCGGCCAAAATCAAGAGCCAAAATCGGATTCACTCCGCGTTACCTCATTGCAATTCCGGCGGAAGTTCTCCTACTAATTCCTTGATTCGTTCCGCTTCGTGCCGATGACAGACTAATAGCGCGTCTGGTGTATGGACAATGATCAGATCGTGTACTCCAATCAACGCGATCGTTGTTCCATCTTCCTCAAATACGATGTTATTGCTGGAATCGACCGCCTTGATGGCCCGATTAGCGGCGTTCCCGCGCTTGTCCTTTTCAAAATAATTTGCCAGCGCGTGCCAGCTTCCAATGTCGTCCCAATCGAAGCCAGCTTCGACGACCAGAACATAATCGGTCTTTTCCATGATCGCATAATCGAATGAGATGCGCGGCAATTTGCTGAAACGCTCACGGAGAGCTGGCTCAAAATTTCCCGGGGCCCGAAGTTGTGAAATGAAATCGGCCAGCTCTGGCGTGTGCCGGTTAAATTCGCGGAGCACTGTCGGCACCGACCAGGCGAACATGCCGGCGTTCCATCGAAAGTTTTCCCTGCGCAAAAACGATTCTGCCAGATCCGGATTTGGTTTTTCACGAAAACGCAAAACGCGATGAATCACGTCGGTGTTAGGGCGTTTGCGCAAGCGGACTGGCTTGCCGTGCTCGATGTAACCGAATCCGGGACATGCCCAGGTTGGCTTGATGCCGATGGTAACAAGCGCGCTTGTCTCCCGGGCCGCGTCCGCAGCGATGGCGAGCGTTTCCTGAAATGCCGTCCGATTTGCGATGACGTGATCGGCGGGAAGCACAACCATGATCGCTGAATGATCCCGCACGGCTACCCAACCGGTTCCAAGCGCAATCGCTGCCGCAGTATCGCGCTTTGCCGGTTCGGCTAAGATGTTCTCCGCCGGAAAACCCCCGAGTAATTTTCGCACCGCCTTCTCCTGTTCTGCGTTAGTCAGGATCAAGATGCGCTCGGGTGGAATTAATCCTTCTAAGCGCGCCAGAGTCTCTTCCAGCAGCGTCTCGCCCGAGACGAGCGGCAGCAGTTGTTTCGGGCGAGCTCGCCGGCTTAACGGCCAAAAACGTTCGCCGCTGCCGCCAGCCAGGATAAGCGCGTGGATCGAATCGGGCATCAGCGTGTTGGAGAATTTAACGCACCGATCCGCACTGATGAAAAATTTGTGTTCATCTGTGGCCTTAGAAATTTCCGATTTCTTTTTTGAATTGAGGCGTGTAAAGGTAGGCGATGTCTTCCCTTATATCCATTTCAAAAACTTCTGAAGAGCTTCCCGTTGCGCCGTTGCTTATTTTGACCCGGACGGCAATTGGACTCGGTTTGGGAATCTTGATCGCAGATAAGATTAAGCCTCCCGTGCGTCACGCCACGGCGATCACGCTATTGACGCTGGGGGCGCTGGCGGCGGCACCGTGGCTGGTAAAAATGACACTCGGTCAGATTAACCGGCCTGAATCTGAATGGGGTAGCCGTGCCCGTTTGCGTTCCATTCGCGACGACCCCGGTTACACCTCGGATAACGACATCTACTAAGCGGGACGTTGTAGAGGCGTTAGCTGCGGCGAACGCCTGCCGATAGATTTCTTGTGGCTTTGACACAACCGTTACAGCTGCTGGAACTTTACGGGTTTTCTACAGCGAATCTCATTTGCGGCGACGCGATTTGCAGGTGCGTGGTGACTTCCCGCAGCTCCGACCCCTGTTGATTTACCATTCCGGCCAGAGCCTTCATTTCAGATTTGAGTTCTGCGATTATCGTGTCTTGTTCTTGAATCTTTCGACTCTGTTGTTGCACGGTCCGGTGCTCTTTAAGAAATTCATTGAGCAGCATCGCGTTCACTGCATCGTAACGAACGGTGTAGATGTCCCCTTCGTCATCGCGTACTACAAGGTCCGGGTTTACCTCCGCCACTTCTTCGGCAATCAAACCAAATTGCGGGGTTTCGGTCGAATCGGTCTTGTAGTGAAACATCACCGGCTTAAGTGCGTGGATGACCTCGCTGAGCTGCTCCATCGGTTGAATGTCTTTCTTGTACCGACGCGAGGAGCTCATCGTGCCGAGCTGGCCATCGCTGTCGATGAGGACATTGACAGCGTTCATGTTTCCCGTTGTCACCCCACGAATCCCGCCAATAAACGTTCTGGTGTGAAAAACATTGCCGATGCGAATGGTGTGATCGTCAGCGGGATTACCAAAGTTGTCGATCTCGATATTGCTGTTTCCCGTCGTGATATTTTGGCCGGCGGCGCCTCCTAAAGCTATGTTGCCGTTGCCGGTGGTAGTGTTTAGAAGCGCGTTTCCTCCAATCGCCACATTGGCGCTACCGGTTGTAGCGCTGAGGAGCGCGCGAATACCGACCGCTGTGTTCCCATCGCTCCCTTCGGAGTCACGGAGGGCTTCGAAGCCGCAGGCCGTGTTACCGAAACCGGCGTGGATGCTGTAGAGCGCATTTACACCGGTGGCTGTATTGCTGCTGCCGGTATCGTTGTTTTCGAGTGCCCCATAGCCGATGGCGGTGTTTGAATCGCCATCAGTGTTAAAATAGAGCGCAAACCCGCCGACTGCCGTGTTGAAGTTGGCCAGACCGGCACTGGTTATGTCATTATTAAACAGCGCGCCGTCACCCATTGCGGTGTTCAACGCGCCGTGAACATTTTCAGAAAGCGCAGAACCGCCGAACGCGTTGTTGCCTTCGCCATCAATGTTTTTAAAGAGCGCAAAGGCCCCCACGGCATTGTTGCTTGACCCACTGTCGTTATAGAGAAGCGCGTCAGTTCCAACAGCCGTATTACCGGAGCCGGCAGTATTCAACAAAAGCGCCGCAGCGCCAATAGCGGTATTCAAATCCCCGTTGTTGAGGGCCAGCGTGCCACCGCCTATGCCGGTGTTGTAGTTGGCATCGCTGACCGAAAAGAGTGAATACCAGCCAACGCCTGTGTTGCCGAGACCAGTAGTGAGGCCATTAAGCGCGTTAGATCCTTCTGCCGTAGTGAAGCCCGGGTAGCCTCCGTCCGGCGGTGGCAAAACAGCTTGCGCCAATTGAGAAAAGGCAAGAAGGTCAACAGCGAAGAGAATGAGAAAAGATAGAGTCGTTAGTTTGGGGCGCTTGAGTTGAGTCATGGATTCCTTTCTTTTTCCGTCGGTTTAGTCTTTCGTCGTGGACCCGAAAAAGGCCGGGGAACTGACGGGTAAAACTCCCTTGCCCGATTCGAATCGAGTCCAGCGGCTTCGAGAGTATAAGTTTGAAAGAAATCCCGCCGGCGTGGCAAGCGAAATTCCTCCCCCACAGGCGCCACTGTCTAAATCTACGGCTCGACGGACGCCATTTGCGGGGCAGAGTGCCGGAGTTCCATCCGGACAGCAGCTTTTTCGATTTTTTCCTCGTACTTCTCAATACGCGCGACCATTTTCTTCATCGCTGTCTTGAGCTCGGCGATTGTCGCTTCCTGCTGCTGAATCCTGCGATCTTGCTCCTGACCTTTGCGATGCTCCTTGAGGAATTCGTTGAGTAACATTGCGTTAATTTGCTCGTAACGGACCGATTCGGGCTGGCCTTTGGGATTACGCCCAACCAAGTCAGGACACACTTCAGCCACGTCTTCTGCGATCAAACCAAAGGCGATCGTCTGAGACTGGTCATACTCCTTGTGGTAACGAAAGCTGACCGGGTTAAGCGCATAAATGGCCTCGCTAGCATCATCCATCGCCTTAATGTCGTGTTTATACCGCCGCGACGAGACGTTGGCACGGCCAAGTCTGCCGCTGCTGTTTATGGTAACGAGATCTGGATCAGTACCTACCTGCGGCTGAATATTATTATAGACCTGGCCGATAAAACAGCTGTTGCTCAGGTTCGCGCCCGGGCTGCCGATGGCAATAACGTTGTTGGCGCTCATGACGTTGCCGCCGGAGAAAGCGCCCAGGGCAACATTACTGGTACCTGTAATGTTGTTAGTCAGCGCGGAATTACCAATGGCAGTATTGAAGTCTCCCTGAGTATTCACAAAAAGTGCGACATTTCCGATAGCCGTGTTTCCGTTGCCGATGGTATTTGAATTCAGCGCACTGAGACCCGCGGCGGTATTTCCGCCGCCAGTTAGGTTGTGGAAAAGAGCAGCAGCACCGGTAGCGGTGTTGCCGTCACCGGTAGTGTTGGATTTAAGCGCGCTTGAACCGTTAGCGGTATTGCTGCTGCCACTGTTATTATCACCGAGGGCTAAGACGCCGATGGCAGTGTTGCTGAGACCGGCAGTATTGGATCGAAGCGCCTGCGAACCATTAGCCGTGTTGCCACTGCCTGCGTCATTATCACGGAGGGCGGAAGCGCCGGTAGCGGTGTTGCCTTCCCCAGTGGTGTTGGATTCAAGGGCACGCGAACCGTGAGCGGTGTTACTGCTTCCTGAATTATTGTCGTGGAGAGCAAACCGACCGGTGGCTGTGTTTTGCGTACCGCTGGTGTTGCTAAAAAGTGCATGGTCACCAAAGGCTGTATTGTCGGAACCGGTGTTATTCTCCAGCGCAGCCCAACCAGTGGCCGTATTTCCATCGGCAGTGGTATTTGACGAAAGAGCTGAATTGCCGATGGCTGTGTTACCCGAACCGGTCGTGTTGCTGAATAGCGCTCCTACTCCCGTTGCGATATTGAAGTTGCCGGTTGTGTTGCTGAATAAGGCGAATGCTCCACTGGCCGTATTTTCGCTGCCGCTATCGTTGTAAACGAGCGCGTCAGTCCCCGTGGCCGTGTTTTGGGTGCCGCTCGTGTTAAGCAATAACGCTGCAGCGCCAACTGCGGTATTAGAATCCCCATTGTTGAGAGCCAGCGCTCCGCCGCCTACTCCAGTACTAAAGCTGGCATCCGTGTTGCCATAAAGTGCATACCAGCCAAGGCCCGTATTTCCACGGCCGGTGGTGAGAAAATCAAGCGCATGGCAACCTTCCGCTGTTGTGTAACCGGGATAGCATCCGTCCGGCGCCGGGACCAGCGCATGCGCGTTCGGGGTAAGCGCCATCCAAGCCATCATCAGAACAGTAAGGTATGCGAGAGCCTTTCGATTTGATCTTTCAGTTGATGTTTTCATAGACACGAAGTCTGAACTGATTGTCGAGGCTGCGGCGAGAAAAATCGGTGCGTACAAAATGTCCCGCCCGGGATCGCCACGCCTGTTGTGGCGGCACGCGTCCGATCAAAGACCTTTTCGGGGCGCCGTTTGAACGCTCCGATAACGGAAGCACTGCGCCCTGTCTGACAGCCGGTTTGGGCTAAAGCTGAAGGTTAGCTAGTTGCACTGCACCTTCGTTTACCTCGAGCTGCGCGTTCACTTTCTGCAGTTGGGCGGCTTGCTCGTTTACGGTTGTAGCCAAAACCTCCATTCTGGACTGCAGTTGTGCGATGATTTTCTCCTGTTGATCAATCTTGCAATCTTGCTCCTCGCCTCTGCGGTGCTTCTTGAGGAATTCGTTGAGTAACAATGCGTTGATCTGTTGATAGCGAACTGATTCCGGCTGGCCCTTAGAATTGCGGCCGACCAAATCAGGGCAGATTTCAGCCACATCTTCCGCGATCGAACCAAACGCAATCGTCTGGGACTGGTCATACTCTTCGTGGTAGCGGAAGCTCACCGGGGTAAGTGCGTAAATGGCTTCGCTGGCGTTGTCCATCGGTTTGATATCGTGTTTATACCGACGGGAAGAGACATTTGCCCGGCCGAGCCTGCCGCTACTGCTAATCGTGACTTCATCCGGACCCCGTCAGGTTTAGTTTTTGATAGTATAGATCTGAAACGGACGAAGAAGAGACAGGGCAAGTGTCCTTCTCCGCATTCAAATCAGAGCCGACGGCTGCCGATAACCGGATTCTGCAAAACAATCAGCGCGCCTGGCAAGAGAAACTGAACGGTCAATAGACCGCGTAACGTCCTACAGGAATATTTCGGCTACAGAATCGGCAAGAGCCTTGCCTCTGCGAGTCAGCACGATATTGCCGTTCCATTCGCGAACCAGCTTGAGCGCCATAAGCTCTTTGGTTCGTTGCGCGAAAGCTTTCAGTTCCGAACCGGGAACGCCGTCGCGCGTGCGCAACCGCAGAGCGATCCGCTCGGTACGTTTCATTTTGTCAGTCAAATGTTCCGTTGATTCCCGCGGTGATTGGCCGGAGAGAACGCGATCGATGTAGGAGCGATAATCACAAACATTCTGCCGACGTTGTCCACAGACGGTGGAAACTGCGCTCGGGCCGATTCCCAGGTAATCCTCGCCACACCAGTAGGCGCGGTTATGAACTGATTCGAAGCCGGGACGCGCGTAATTTGAAATTTCGTAATGTCCGTAGCCGGCTTCCTCAATGATAGCCATGGTCATTTCGAAAAACTCTGCGTCTGTATCGGGATTCTGACGAAATTCACCGCGAGCGTGGCGCAGGAAGAATTCCGTGTCCTCCTCGTACGTCAGGCAATATGTGGAAATGTGCTCGGGGTGCAGCGCTATTGTTTTTTCAAGGGTCACGCGCCACTGGTCGGCGGTTTGCCCTGGCAAACCAAACATCAGGTCGCTGTTGATATTCGTAAAACCCGCTGCGCGCAGAATCCGAAATGATTCTTCTGCCTGCTGCGCATTGTGTTCGCGTCCGAGTAATCTTAGCAGTGTGTCATTCCAGGATTGCACGCCGAGGCTGATCCGGTGCACGCCGAACTTTTTGAGGAGGGCGGCTTTTCGCGGGGAAACACTTCCCGGATTTGCTTCCATAGTCCACTCGACGAGTTCCGATAGATCGAGCCTTTCGCGAAATCCGCCTAACAGCAGTTCCAGTTGTGCAATGTTAAGGGCAGTCGGTGTACCGCCACCAAAATAGATCGTGGATGGAACGAGACGCCGCGTCCAGGGGTCGCGTTCTTCCAGTTCGCGCAGGATTGCTTCACAAAATCGCCCGGTCTGCGAGCGATCCAGCAAATCTTTGTAAAACGCGCAATACGGACATATTCGTGCGCAAAACGGGATATGAACGTACAGATGCCGGATCGGGTCTGTGGCGAGAGGCGTGCCATCCACGCTGGCAGGTTGTTTCGCAACCGACATGCGCGTCTCTACAGCCCCGGAGTTGTGCTCTGCGTCGTTACTCATAAAATCCGCTTACTGTCGACGACTTCATGCAGATGCGAAACGTAGCGCTGGTTATCTTTTGCGCCATCTCTTCCGGATTGGCGCAAGCGCCGCCGCCCGCCCCGACACCCTCCATTGTCTATGCCGTGCGTAATCCCGATGCGATAAAGGATTACGAGGCCAATCCTCGTGTGGTGCGCGAAATGGTGAACCGGCTTGTGCAGGCTGTAACCGGGCAGTCCGACGTAGGAAAAGCGTGGGGCTCTCTCGTGTCGCCCAAAGACAGGGTTGGAATCAAGATTTGTGCTGCCGGCGGTGAGCTTTTCACTACGCATCACGCGATCGTGAACGCGATCGTGGACGGGCTGGCGGCGGCTGGTCATCCCCGAAGCGGAATTATCGTTTGGGACCGATCCCTCGGTGGGATCCAGGAGGCTGGATACCGTCCGGCAGCTGATGGTTACCAGCTAAAAAACATCGCTCCTCACGACGGGTACGATGCCAAAGCCGTCGTATCTGCGCCGTTAGTAGGAAGATTAGTGTGGGGCGACTTCGAGTATGTTGGCGATCTGGGCAAGATGCCGCTTTTTGCCGATGCCGATGCCACCAGCAACGTGAGTCATTTCTCAAAGATCATCTCCAATGAAGTGGACAAGGTGATTAACGTTCCCGTGATGAGTGTTAGTGAGACGAACGGGATCGCCGGTTGCATTTACAACATGACTATCCCGAACATCGATAACTGGCGCCGCTTCGCGCAAGGCTCCCGGTTCGGCGCCGAAAGTCTCGCCGAAATTTATTCCAACCCTCTCATCGCGAAAAAGGTTGTGTTTAACTTGATGGACGGCCTCATCGCGCAATATGCGGGCGGTCCGCAGCCACAGCCGAACTATGCAATTCACCACGCCACGCTGTATGCCAGCAAGGACCCGGTGGCTTTGGACGCCGTTGCCTTGAAACGATTGGAAGAATGGCGGAAGCGCGGCAGTCTCCGTCCTGTTGGTCCAGTGGCGAGCTATATCGATTTCGCAAGTCAGCTCGGCCTCGGTAACTCGGCAAGCAACCGGATCGAAGTCCGGAACATCGGGCGATGAATTCTCCCGCTGTAGCCGGGGATGCCGGTCTCGGCCGTTCAAGGCGACAGCTACAAACGGCAGTCCTGCGTCCGGTCTCGCGTTCATTTTATCTTTCCATCCGCTTTCTACCTGCGCCATTGCGCGAGCCGATTGCGCTCGCCTATTTGCTGGCACGAATCACAGATACCGTCGCTGACACGGCGCAAATCTCGACAAGCGTGCGAATAGAAAGTCTGAAACTGCTCTCCGATGCAATCCAAGGTGCCGCTTCGCGCGATGTCGTTATCGATCGCATCGCGAAACGTGTTTCGATTCAGCAGAACACGAGCGAACGGCAACTTTTGGAATCGGTCCCCGATTGTCTTGCCGGGCTGGATCGGCTGGCGCAGGCGGACCGCGATGACATTCGCCTTGCCCTGGAAAAAATCGTGCGCGGTCAGATGTCGGATCTGCAACGCTTCGATGATCCCAGCGAGGTTCGAGCGCTTGGCACCGCTGCAGATCTCGATGAATACACCTACCTGGTTGCCGGTTGCGTCGGTGAATTTTGGACGCGGCTCTGTTTCCGGCATGTTCGCGATTTCGCGAACCGAAGTAAGGACGAAATGATGGCTCTTGGAAAAGAGTACGGGATGGGGTTGCAATTGGTCAATGTGCTGCGCGACGCTGGCTCCGATCTTCGCGTTGGCAGATGTTATTTTCCGGAAAGCGAATTGGCTGGGGCGCAATTGACTCGCTCAGAAATCCTCGCTGAACCGGAGCGTTTCCAGCCGATTTATCGAGCGTGGCTGGGAAAAGCAAAAGCCGGACTTGAATCTGGTCTGGAATACTCGCGAGCGATCAACAATTGTCGCGTACGCGTCGCCACAGTTCTGCCGGCATTGATTGGCGCACGTACGCTCTCGCTCTTGCAGATGGCTGGTTCCACCGCTTTGAGGAGGACCGTGAAAATCCCGCGCGGCGAAGTTCGCGCGATGATTCTATCGCTCGGAATTAGTTTCGGATCGCGCAGGGTGATCAACGCGATGTTCCAACGGGTAAAACTGTAGCGTGATCTGTGACCGTCTATAGGCGTTGTTTCAACACTTGCAAAGCGCCGCTACGGAAAGCCAACTGCGAACTCACCCCGGGGGTGGTCATTTCCTTTCGGTGACCGCCCGACATTTTGTGAAACCGTAATTCTGATGCCTCGCGTTGGGTGCGGTGAAAATGTTTTGATGTTTTCTTTTGTTTGCCGATTCCTATGGGAGTAAAGTGGATGCGCATCCGTGTTTGACAGCCTCATAACTAACCTGCGGAATTTTCGCGGCCCACGATTTTCCCGTACGGTTTTGACGGTAGCCTGTCTTATTTTCACCGGGGTCATTGGATTTATCGATTATCTGACCGGATACGAGCGCTCGCTGCTTCTTTTTTATCTTGTGCCTATTTCGCTGGCGGCCTGGTTTGGCAACCTCATCTTCGCCGTTGCGATAGCAGTTCTTTGTGTCTCCGCATGGGTGCTCGCCGACCTTGCATCCGGAATTCCGGATCTCGGATTCTGGAACATTGGAATGGCTTTGACGTGGTACCTGCTTTTTGCAGCTGTGTTGTCGAAGCTGCGAACGCTGGTTCGGGAACTGGACCGGCGCGTCAAGGAACGAACGGCAGCGCTGGAACGCGAGATGGCTGAGCGGCAACGGCTCGATCAAGAGATTGCACGAGTGGCGGATCGCGAGCGGCGGCGCCTCGGCCACGACTTGCACGATACACTGGGACAACACCTTACTGGCACCGCTCTCGCCGCCCAGGTATTGGAAGAAAAACTCGCTGCGCGGTCGGCACCGGAAGCGAGCGATGCGGGGAAAGTCGTTCGATGTATTGAAGAAGGTATCGATCTTACCCGGAACCTTGCCCGCGGGTTCTTTTCGCCGGAACTTGAGGCGGAAGGGCTGATCGTGGCGTTGCAAAACC
>JBLMXD010000041.1:0-3257 GCA_050257575.1 Alphaproteobacteria bacterium
CCCCAAGCGATCGGTTTATCGGGATTGGCGCCGTAATGGCGGTAGTAACCGTTTAAGTAACTGAAACAATGCCCGAGGTACCAGAAAGGCAGGAAAAACAACATGAATCGCCAATTGATGAAGTGAATCGGATTGGTAGGGACGATAATGGCCATCAGCAAAAGTGTGGTTGCAAATGCAGCTAATTCGATATTGCCCCACCAATGATCGCCATTATTGCGTTTTCGCAGCTCCTTCCGAATCGCCCCAACGTCATCGCGGAAGAAACCCAAGAACACGTAGCTCCACGGGTTTTCCGCTTCTCCGTCGTGGCCATGACGGTAAATCGACAGCCAATCGATCGTTTCGCCATTTTCATCCTGTCGGTCCGAGTTTCCCTTGTGATGCTGCATGTGGACGCCATCGTACATTGTCTGCGAAAAACAGCAGGCGATCGACTGCGTGATTCCGAACAGGCGATTGAGCGCTCTTGAGCGGAAAAACGCGTTATGAATAAAATTGTGCCCCACGCCGTTGATGTTCGCATTGACCATTAGCGAATAGATGAACCCGAGGATCAGCATTACCCAGAGTGGTGCGTGCGGAAACAGGAAGTAGAGGGCGAAAAGATATGCGAGATGAAGAAGTCCTGCCGCGGCGGGAATGGCGTCCCAACGCGTATGCGCAAACAGGTTTGAACTTGTAGTTGGGCGTTCTATTCGGATCGCGTCGGCACCCATCGGGCGGAACCTCCAGCGAAAATACTCGCCACGGAAATTACCCTTGGCAAGTTTGAGGATTGCCAATGCCCTTTTTCGCTGACTAAGTTAGGCGCTTTCGATGTTTGCTCTTCAGCCAGAATTAAAGATTTTCAGCGGGACGGCCAATCCCGAATTAGCAGAGCGCATTTGCAAGTACGTCGGCGTGCCGTTGGGTCAGGCGACCATCAGTTCGTTTCCTGACGGCGAAACTTACGTCAGGATCGAAGAAAATATTCGCGGCCACGACGTGTTCATCGTTCAGCCGACTTCGCCCCCGACCAATCAGCACCTGATGGAATTGCTGATTATGGTTGACGCGGCGCGGCGCGCCAGCGCGGACCGAATCACTGCTGTCATTCCATTTTTTGGATACGCGCGCCAGGATCGCAAGGATCAACCGCGGGTCCCAATTACAGCAAAGCTCGTTGCGAATTTGCTGCACGCCGCCGGGGTCAACCGAGTGCTCACGATGGACTTGCACGCCCAACAGGTGCAGGGCTTTTTCGATATCCCAGTTGATCACCTCTATTCGCTGCCGGTATTGATCAAATATTTGCGCAAGCGACTTAAGGGCAAAACCACGGTGGTTTCTCCTGATCTGGGAGGGCTGAAAATGGCATCGGCTTACGCCGAAGCGCTTGGCGCGAACCTGGCAATCGTGGCAAAAGAACGCAAAAGCCCCACCGAGACCGAAGCCCTCTATCTGATTGGCGACGTAAAGGATCGGGACGTGTTGATGGTGGATGATCTCACTGAAACCGCGGGTACGCTCACTTCCGCCGCCGCAATTGCAAAAAAGCATGGCGCCCGGGACATCTACGCCGGGGTAGCGCACGCGGTGCTTGTGGACGTGGCCATTCCGCGGTTGCAAAAATCTCAGATTACGGAATTAGTAACGACCAACAGCACGCCGGTGCGCACCGTGGAAGGATTTAGCGTCACGGTGCTCTGCGTCTCCGAGCTTCTCGGGGAAGGCATCAAACGGATTCATAACGACGAATCGGTGTCGTCGCTGTTTAAAATCGAGAGCGAAAAAAATGGCAAAGCAAGTTAAACTTAAGGCAGAACCGCGGCAGGACGTAGGACGTTCCGCGGTGAACAAACTGAGAACGCGTGGATTGATCCCGGCGGTCATTTACGGAGGCAAAGGCAAGCCGCAACCACTGCAAGTTGCCGCGCGTGACATCAACGCGATGATGAGCCAGGCCTCTGGAGAAAACGTATTGGTCGAACTCGAGATTGCAGGAGAGACGCCGAGCCGCACAGCACTTGTTCAAGAAGTGCAGCATTCGCCTGTCAGTGGTGACATTCGACATGTCGATTTTCACGCCATCTCCATGGACCAGATGATTGAGGCTGAGGTGCCGCTCCAACCTGTCGGCACGCCCGTTGGTGTGAAGACTTTTGGCGGATTGCTCGAGCAAAGTTTGCGCGCATTGCCGATTGAATGTTTGCCAGGCGATCTGCCGGACCGCATCGTAGTAGATGTGTCGCAATTGAACATTGGGGATGCAATTCATGTCCGCGACATACAACTGCCATCGGGGGTGACGGCAAAAGTGCAACCGGATCTCACGGCATTCTCCGTAGTAGCGCCAGTGGTAGAAGAGGAGCGAGCACCTACGGAGGCAGAAGCTGCAGGACCGGAAGTGATCACCGAGAAAAAGGAAGAAGGCGAAGCTGCCGCTGCCCCTGCTCCAGGTGCCAAAGAAAAAGCTCCAAAAGAGAAAGAGAAAAAATAATCCCATTTCGATTTTCGATTTTGGATCTCGGATCGTTCTCGCGTGGAAGAAACACCAATCCGGCTCATCGCCGGTCTCGGAAATCCCGGCCCGGAGTACGCCACCACACGACACAACATCGGGTTCATGGTCGTCGATCAGCTTGCCGCGCAGTTTGGATCGAATTGGCAACGATCAGGAAAATGGGAAGCGCTTTCAGCAAAATGTGGCGCCGTGCTTCTGGTCAAACCGTTGAGCTTTATGAATCACAGCGGCTATCCGCTTTGGTCAGTTACGCAATTTTACAAAATCGGACCGGACCAAATGCTGGTTGTGCTCGATGATTTTGATCTCCCCCTGGGGCGTCTTCGTTTGCGGGGGCGAGGTGGATCAGGCGGACACAATGGCCTTGAGTCGATCATCATGCAGTTTAATACCGAAAATATTCCACGGCTGCGTATCGGCATAGGCGCAGCACCACAAAGAGACTCGGTTGATTATGTGCTGGGCCGTTTTTTCGAGGACGAAAAGCCAATTGTCCGAGCGACGATAGAGCGAGCGGTGGAAGCATTGAAATGCACAATTGACAAAGGCCTTGTTTCAGCCATGAACACTTTTAACAAATCCGAAGAACTATGAATCGCCGTTACGAAGCACTGCTTGTGTTGAGCACGCACGCCAAAGAAGACAATCTCAAAGAGATGATCGAACGTCTGGAAACTGAATTTGAGAAGGAGGGCGCTCATGTCGAGCAGGTGCAAAAAATGGATAAGAGGCACTTCTCATACATGGCCGG
>JBLMXD010000042.1:0-3759 GCA_050257575.1 Alphaproteobacteria bacterium
AATCATGGCCGGACAAATCGCGCCGAAAAATCTTTTCGATCTGCGGCCGGATTTGAAGGCGCTAATGTTGTTGGGAAAACTTAAACAACGCAATGCGGAGTCGATTTTTTCGGCGATCGCAAATGAGCTCGCAAAAATTGAGGTTGATCTTCTCCCCGCCACAACATTTCTTGAGGATTCGCTGGCGCAACCGGGGTTGATTGCGGGAGCGGAATTATCCCGCCGTGAGGAGGAGGACGTCGATCTTGGCTGGAAGGTCGCCAAGGAAATTGCGCGACTGGACATCGGCCAAACGGTCATCATCAAGAATGGCACCGTGGTTGCGGTGGAAGCTTTGGAAGGCACAAACGAGACCATTAAACGCGGTGGCATGGTTGCGGGTGAAGGCGGCGTGATGGTCAAAGTTACCAAACCAAATCAGGACATGCGCTTCGACGTGCCGGTCATCGGTGTAGAAACCGTTCGTGTCAGTGCCGAATCACGACTGCGTATCATAGCTGTTGAAGCCGGAAAGACGTTACTGCTCGAACGAGGCGCAATTGCAGATCTTGCCACCCGCGCGAACCTTTCAATCGTTGCCCGATAACTCGCGTCTATGGGGTTTGAGTTGAAAAGCGTTTGTACCGAGTGGAGTAGCATACATCTGCAGCTGCGAATGCATCTTTTGCGCGCGTTGCGCTGAACGAACGGGCTTGGTTTGTTCAAACCGCGAAACTGGTTGGACGGCTGCACGGCAAAGCGCCTCTTACCAACGGCGACGTCGGTGGTGCTTGATTCGATAGGTTAAGAAGCATTCATCGGCGACTTTGCGCATCTCGATCAGTGAGCAATGTACGCTGGCGGGCAAAAAGTTCGTACTGAGTCCCGTCAGGGTAGGCGCCTTCGCCCCGCCGAACATATAGGGGGCGATCGTAAGATTGAGTTGATCTACCAGGTCCTTTTCGAGTAAGGCGCGAAGAAGTGTCGGACCACCTTCGCAGGCGAGGGTGCGAACGTTGTATTCGCTGCACAATGTTTGCAGCATCGCCCTAAGATTAAGGTGCTCGGTCCGGGCCAAATGCAACGTGGCCTTTTTCCGTAACGCCTCCTGATTTTTCCGAGGCATCCGTTTGGTCGAAAAAATTATGATAGGGGACACATCGGATTGGAAAATCTTCAGCTGATCATTGATTTTACCTTTGTTCGAAACGACTACGCGCAGTGGGCAGCGACTTTGGCCCCGTTTGACTCTGAGTTCCTGCAGTTCAGCGGGCAGCCCTAGGCGGACGTTGTCGCGCTCCAGGCTGGTGTGGCCGATCAAAACCGCATCTGCACCAGCGCGCTGGCGAAACAAATGCAGTTTGTCCTCGCGCGAGGTAAAATCGACAGGGCCGAAGTTCTTCGTAGTCACCTTGCCATCAGCGGTCATTGCAAAAGTCGCAACCACAAATGGACGTCTAGGAACGGGAGACCTCCTTTTGCGTCGCCTTTTTTTTCTTCTCACATCAATCGGCGCGCGAATGTCCCTCGCAGATCTCATTCCGGTTCGCCGAGTTCATGTTCCAGGGTGACAACTTCCTCTTCCATTTCACGCAATTTCACGTGTTCTGCCGCGCCGCTCGGTTTGTAAAACAGATAAATGAAAGCGCCCGGAAGACAGCAAATGAGAATAATCACAAAACTCAGTGACCCAATGAGGATGGCTTTTGCTTCCGACACGCCACAGAGCCCGTGAAACATGATCTGCAAAATTTTCTCGCGAAGCCCAATTCCGGCGAAACTGATCGGCAAAGCGGAAATCGTCCGTTCCACAGGCATAATGGCAAAAAAATCGATAAGCGGCACACGAACACCCAGGGCATATGCAGCAAACAGGAAAGTCGTAAATGTTGCGAGGTGTGCGACGATCGACGTCCCGAATGCTACCAGGGTCGCCCGCCAATGGTGTGCGTAGAGATGGTAAGCGGCAAAGATCTCAATTAACTTGTCGCGACCCGGGAAATGCGCTGGCAAAAAGTGGAAGAGTTTGAATCCACTAATGATGAACGTGGCAATTAGAAAAGCAATCGAGGCACCCAAAAGTGCGAGTAAGAGCCATAGTAAATGTCGGGTCTCCGCTTTTTGAGACAAAAAATCATATCGCATGCTGATGAGCGTGGCGGTAATGGCGACCAAAGCGACCAGTCCGATAAATCGATCGAACACAACGGCCAGCAACGCCCCCGCCTTTTTATCCGGCGTTTCCTTCAGCAGATAATAGCTCTTGATGATGTCGCCGCCCGTGCCTCCCGGGAGAAATTGATTGTAGAATAGTCCGATGAAAAACAGCCCGGTGAGGCGCGGGATACTAAGGCGAATGTTTTGCACTTTCAGCAATACATGCCAGCGAAAGGCTGCCGCAGCTTCCACGACGGCGTAGGCTAGCAGGCCCATCAAAACCCAGCGATATTCGGCGTTCCGGAGGGCCTCCACCATCTGGGCACGCCGGTTTGGATCGTGGTAAACCCAATACAGCACCCCGATGGTGACGCTAAGTTGGAAAATTGAGACGAGAACCTTTTTCATTCACCAAAACGTTCTTTCCAAAGTCGTACTGACTGGCGAATCGCATCAGCCGTTTTCTTCGGACTCATTTCCCAGACAAATAAGCAATTTGTGGGAAGAAGCGGAACAAGTTTCTCAAAATTTACGCTACCCGTGAAAGGCGGTTCATGATCGCGTGCCGGCCAAATGCAATCCTGTACGTGGCAGCCAAAAGCCCGCGCTCCGATGGCTTGTAGCCACTCGACATGATCAATAAAGCCCAGATTTTCCTTGATTTGCGAGTGTCCGAAATCGTGCCAGTATCCGACCTTCCCGGAATTCCATTCGTCAAGTAACGCGGGTAACTCGCGTTCAGTCGGAATTTCTTCATAGCCACGACGGCTCTCCAACGCGATTCCGACATTTTTTGAAGCGGCATGCTCAACGATGCGGTGGAGGCAGTCCTTCACATGCTGCAAATGAGACGCAGCGCGTCGCTCTCGTTTTTCCACTGCTTTAAGTTTCGCTCGCACATAGCCGCGCGAGAGATGCTTCCCTTCTTTTGTCATCTCAATCAGTCGATCCGTGATTGGTCGCATGTTTACCTCACCCAGATGCAACACCACAAATGGGGCACCCAGGCGCTCGGCAAAATCGATTGTCTGAAATGTTTGTCTGACAGCGCGATCGCGTTCCTCACCGGAAACAGCAGAAAATTGGTAGCAATCCGGCGAAGCAACCATCACTTCCACCGGCAATGGACAGAAGTTATGCAAACTGCTGAACCGCACTTGCCCTGCGTCGAACATTTTCTGGATCCCGGGCATAAGCGAAAGCCGGATCCCATGCCCCAGCTCGATCAATTCAAATCCGAGTTCGGCTTTGATTTCGCGCAGCATTTCATCTCCGGCGGTATGCCGTCCAGAGTTCCAGCAGGTGGAAAACGAGATCATCGGCGCACAATCATGCTCGTCATTCTGAGTAAAGAGAAGCTCCGCGAAACGACATTGAAGAATCCGGTGGCGGAACCAGTAGTGTTTCAACCGGGTTCCTCGTTCCGGTGCGCTCCGCTCGCGATGACGGCATGCTGCAAAAGCCATCCTTTCAGCAGACCGGCTCAATCTCAGGCTCGGGTTCCGGCGCAGGGGCAACCGGCTGATCGCAAACGTGGCGTCCGGCAATACTCAACACTGAGAATGCCGCGATCCCGTAAATGACCGACGCAATCGTCAGCGTTGTTCGCATCCCAATAAGATC
>JBLMXD010000043.1:0-5448 GCA_050257575.1 Alphaproteobacteria bacterium
CACTTTGCCCCAGGAAAATTGCAATACCGTCTCGTGCATCCCGAATGCGCCGCCCGAACTCTTGAAGCTCCGCTTTCAAGATTTCGTCGTCGGCCCGTTTGACCACATCGGCAACGCGCGCTTGAAGCGCAGTCAATCGGGCAGTGATCGTATCTGGAACAAGATCCACCTCACGGACGCGAAACTCCCTGCCTTTGCGAAAATTGGATTTCGATTCGACAGCAGCAAAAAACGTATCTACCTCATCAACCAGTTCCGCCGCGAGTCGCACACCAGTCGCATCACGCATAACGGTGAAAAGTCCCTTGCGCGTACGCGCGTTGTAGAGCCGCTGGATGGTCGCTCGAAGTCCATACTGCGAAATACCGATGCCAATCTGCTTCGAGGCGACTTGCTCGACAGTGTGCGCTTCGTCGAAAATAATGAAATCATTCGGGAACAAGAACCCGCTCTCGCGCTCTTCCTGCATGTCTGGCGATCCGAGCAAAATGAAGAGCAACGTGTGATTCAGCACGACGAGATCCGCGGCCAGCAAACGTTTTCGAGCCTGTTGATAAAAACAACGCGGGTCCTGGCCGCAGGTTTTCTGCGTGCAGATGTGTGCCTCACTGCATACCTGCGTCCAAACTTTCGGCTCGGGTTGGACTGACAAGTCACTGAGCGATCCATCACGAGTTGTCCGCGCCCATTCAGCCAGTCGCTCCAATTCGCTCTGCTCAGGACCGGTAAAAAGTTCCTGCGCGTTTTGCAGCGCACGTTCGAGCCGGCGCGGGCAGACATAATTTTGGCGACCTTTCATCAGCGCTGCCTCAAACTCGACTGGCAGCACTTTTTTCAAGATTGGAATGTCTTTGTGAAGCAACTGTTCCTGAAGATTGATTGTGTGCGTGGAAATGATCGCCTTTTTGTGGCGATCGAGCGCAAACAGGACGGATGGAACCAGGTAAGCGAGCGATTTGCCAACGCCCGTGCCGGCCTCAACTATCAGATGCTGTTCTTCTTCCAGTGCCTGCGCCACGCGCGCGCCCATTTCCTGCTGTTCTGGACGGAACTCGAAATTCTTTGCCTTTGAGAGCGGGCCATTTTTAGAGAAGAATTCACGAACCCTTTCGACAAATTCGCTGCCCAGGTTGCTTTTCAGTGCGATCATGGCGATCTAGCTAGGGGTCCAATGTGTAGCTGTTTGAAATCTCTCCGGTTTCCGTGCTTGTCATGTTGAGCGGAGCGAAACGTCTCTGACTATTTGTTCCTAGCTTGCAAAACCAAATCCAGACGTTCCTTGCTCCGTCCGGAACGACAACCAGGTCATGGCTGAAATCCTAATTGTAAATCGCAAATCGCGCGCTGAAATTTGAAAATCTAAATGCGACTCCTGGACCGCTATGTAGTTCGAAATTTCGTGCAGGTTTACTTTTACTGCATTGCCGGATTCCTTTCGATCTGGCTGATTTTCGACGTCAGCGATAATATTTCGACCTTCATTGACGAACACGTCGGCCTCCTCCTGGTGGTTCGGTATTACGCGACGCAGATCCCGCAGGTTCTCATCATTCTGTTGCCTGTTTCGCTGTTGTTATCCCTGCTTTTTGCACTCGGTCGAATGTCGCGTTCTAATGAAATCGTTTCCATGCTCACAGCGGGCGTAAGTCTTCCCCGTGTCCTGATGCCTTTGATGGCCATGGGCGGACTCACGGTCGCAGCAAGCATGGCACTGAATTATTCGCTGGCGCCACATGCTGAACTGGCGCGCAAAACGTTTCTTTCCGAGGCGCAATCCCGCCCCGCGCGGAACATTCAGGGGCAGGTCTTTCGCAATCGAACCGACTTGCGAACCTGGTTTATTCAGAATTTTCGCCAGGGGGACAACACGTTTAACAACGTGCAGGTGCTGCAACAAGACGCGAAGGACAATATCGTCATGAGTTATGTAGCGTCCCGGGCCAATTATCGCCCGGACACCAAAACCTGGGACCTGGAGAGTTTGCGGCTTACGCATTACGATGCCGCTGGAAATATCACCAAGGAAGAATTCCTTCCGGAGCTAAAAATCGAGCATTGGAGTGAAACGCCATTCCGCCTGGGCAGCGCAAACGTGCAAGCCGAATTCCTGAGCGTGCCGGAACTCCGTGAATACCTGCATTTCAATGCGGATTTTCCGGCGACATTGCTGGCGCCGTTTCGCACCCATCTGCAGTACCGGCTGGCGCTCCCCTGGACCTGCCTGGTGGTGGTGTGTATTGCCGCGCCGCTGGGAATCGGTTATTCGCGGCGCGGGGTATTATCCAGCGTTGCCGCGGCAGTCATTCTCGTTTTTTCGATGAACTTTCTTGTTCATTTTTTTCTCGCCATGGGCGAGGGCGCCCGCGTTCCGGCGTGGGTCGCCGCGTGGACACCGAACATCCTTTTCGCGGCGATCGGTCTATATTTGCTGTACCTGCGGGCCTCCAATCGTGAAGCGCCCAGCTTTCATCTGTTCGCCGCGCGGCGTATAGTTGCGCGATGAATCCGCTCCCGAACGAATGGGCTATTAAACATCGCGCCGATTCATGCGCGGTGACCCAGCGGGCGTTTGCTCCGGGCGAGTATTTTTACACGCTACTCTATCATGATGCGGACGGTTACCGGCGCGAGGATTTGAGCGAAGAAGCCTGGCAAAACCGGAATGAAAACATTCGTCCGTTTTCATTTTGGAAATCACGATACGAGCCCTTGCCGGAAAAAGCGGTTGAGCCCATGCCAAAGGAAAACGCAGAGCAGCTCTTTCGCCGTCTGATGGCGTCGGATTCACCTCCTGCAAACGCCTGTTACGTCCTGGCCGCGATGCTCGAGCGAAAACGCGTCTTGAAGCAAGTGAAGACGGAGTCCCGCGACGGAGAGAAATGTGTCCTTATTTACGAACAGGGCTCAACGGGCGACGTATTCATCGTCCCGGACCCGCAATTGCGACTTGATGAATTGGAAAATGTGCAGAACGAGGTGGCCGAGTTACTTCGCGAAGCGGTGCAAAATGGATAATATTTGAAGTAACCTGCCGATGACCACAGAAACACAGACGACCAACTACAAGATTGGCAACGAGCGGCTGATCAGCGTGACCGAAGAAGCGGCACGAAAATTAGCCTCGCTGCTCGAAGAAAAAGGCCAGCCCGATGGGGCATTGCGTTTGAAGGTCGTCGGCGGCGGCTGCTCCGGTCTGCAGTACGTGATGGATTTGGTCGATGGCCCAAAGGAGCGCGACATTCTCGTTCCGACACAAAATGTCCGGCTGGTTGTCGATCCAAAGAGCGCCCTTTTCGTCAGCGGCTCCGTACTCGATTATAGCGAAGACTTGCAAAAAGGCGGCTTCAAAGTCACCAATCCCAACGCGGTCGCCCACTGTTCCTGCGGCGAAAGCTTTGCCGTCTAGAACCTGGGTTAAACAACGCGCTTTGGAACCGTTCCGTGCGAATGGACCAACTACACCTTCATGACCTCAGCTTCCTTGTGCTTGAGATGTTCGTCGATCGATTTGACGAAGCGATCGGTGAGCTTTTGCACTTCACCTTCCACGTCGTGCAACTGATCCTCGCTCAATCCGCCGGACCCCTTAAGTTTCTTCGCTTCGTTTATCGCGGCATGCCGGTTGGCGCGGACACGCACCCGGGCTTCCTCGGCCATTTTGCCGAGCGCGCGCACCAATTCCTTGCGACGCTCCTCTGAAAGCTCCGGAATCGGTAAGCGAATAATTTTGCCGTCGACTGCGGGGTTGATGCCGATCTTCGATTCCTTAAGCGCTCTTTCGATGTCGACCGTCGTGCCCGCATCGAATGGTTGAACCACGAGTAGACGCGGTTCCGGCGTGGTGATCAACGCGAGCTGTTTCAGTTTCATGGCCGAGCCGTACGCGTGCACGTCGATATTCTCGACCAGCGCGGGTGAAGCTTTGCCCGTGCGCACGGCGGCGAATTCGTGCACCATGTAATCGACGCTTTTTTCCATCGACATCTCGGCCTCAAGAAGAATGTCATCTGTACTCATATCGCTGAATGTTTACTTCGGTGGAGCTTCATCGCAAACCAGAGTCCCAACGTCTCGCCCAAGCACGGCGTCACGCAGGATTCCGGGTTTGTACATATTGAAGACGACAATCGGGATCTTGTTGTCCATGCAGAGACTGAACGCAGTGGAATCCATGATTTTCAGCCGCTTGGTAAGCGCTTCAGTAAAGGTGAGCCGGTCATAGCGTTTCGCGTCCGGAAACTTGTTCGGATCACGATCGTAAACACCATCAACTTTCGTCGCTTTCAGAATGACGTCGGCTCGAATCTCGCTCGCTCGCAGAGCCGCCGTTGTGTCAGTGGAGAAGTACGGGTTACCAGTGCCCGCGGCGAAAATGACCACTCTGCCCAGCTCCAGATGGCGGACAGCGCGACCGAGGATGAAAGGCTCGGCCACATTTTTCATTTCAATCGCCGTTTGGACACGCGCCTCAACACCGATTTGCTCGAGTGTGCTCCGCAAAGCCAGTGCATTGATTACCGTAGCAAGCATCCCCATGTAATCAGCCGTGGTACGATCCATGCCGCGGTCCGCCGCGGAAAGACCACGCCAGATGTTGCCGCCTCCGATCACCACCGCTACTTCCACCCCGAGATCGCGAACCTCCTTGATGCGCTCGGAAATATCGCGCACCACACCGGGCGATATGTTGTCGCGCCCACCACGCTCCTGGACGGCTTCGCCGCTTAGCTTGAGGATGATCCTTTCGTAGACTGGCGCTTCTGTCTGCATGGGCAGTTCTTCATCAAACAAAAGACAGCGCTATTTGGAAAGCAAAATGCGCGTAAAGGCAATGCGGTCGATGCCCCCGCTCCCAAGGTTTAACCACTAACGCGCACAAGCGCACCGTGCCCACGCAGGAACTCCCCCGCGCTCATTCGCCGCTTTCCTTCCAGTTGCACCTCGCCTAGAGATACCGCGCCTTTGCCGGCAGCGACAACGAGCTCGTTTTCCTTGCACAAAATCTCCCCAGGGTTGCCATCGAGACCGACAACAGAGGCGGAAAAGATTTTAAGACTTTGGTCATCGAGCGTCATGGACGCACCCGGCCACGGATTGAACGCACGGATTTTTCTCTCAATCGCTTCGGCTGACTCGGACCAATCGATTCGACCGTGTTCACGTTTCAGTTTTGGTGCGCAAGTAGCCAGCGTATTGTCCTGCGGGATACGCGGGGCGTTTCCGTTTGAAAGAAGTCGCAACGATTCCAGAAGCGCCTCGGGGGCAATTTGTGCCAGCCTATCGTGCAATGATCCGCCGGTGTCGTTGGGCAAAATGCTAATTTCGCGCTTCAACAAGATGTCGCCGGTATCGAGACCTTCATCCATGTACATCACGGTGATGCCGGTCTGACGATCGCCCGCCGCAATCGCTGCTTGAATCGGTGCGGCACCGCGCCAGCGCGGCAGA